>CAZFYV010000124.1:0-9609 GCA_964523195.1 uncultured Pseudobdellovibrionaceae bacterium | reverse complement strand
CACGGACTAGGGCAAAAACTTATTGAGTTATGTATGCAAGAGGCCAAAAAGGCTGGCTACAAGAAAATGTATATAGAGACCATGGATAATATGAAGGCAGCCCAAGGGCTCTATAAAAAAAATGGCTTCTCTTATATTGATCAATCATTAGGCTCTACTGGACACCACGGCTGTAATACTTGGTTGATTAAAACGCTCTAAATCAATGTATCTTTATCTAGGCAGAATTATGCCTTTTAAAGCATGATTCTCCCATAATCTCATTTTGTTACAGTGATCCCCTTCTTGATTTGACACCCTAATACTTCAAACTCACTCGTATTTTTCCAATTGTGATCGCAACCCAACAATTCTTATAAAAATCGTTAAGCTTCCTTAACTCTGATTTTCTCTAATCTCTAGCTAAACTGAAAGTACTTAAATAGTCACTGGAGGGTGCTATGAAAAAATGGATGCAAAAACTAATAGATCAATTTGAGTTTGAAAATCAACCAGAGTACGAGGGTCAAAGCCCAGAAACTTCTAGAATTCGACCTGAAATTTCGGAAGACCGAGCGACTCTACTTTATGTTATAGACACCTACAACAAACACTTAATAGAAATTGACTCACAACCGGTACGAAAAGTACGTGAAATTTTAGATCAATTCGCACAGGAACTAGTAAACCCCGAAGCGAATATGGAAAGAATTCTATTTCGTTTTAGACAATTTTTTTCATCTTATCGAATTGAAGAATACACTTTCGTTCAGAAGACCTTCGATGATTTCAGAGGTATCATTTGGGATTTTATCGATCAATTGTCTGAAGATTTGAGCATAGAGAAAAAAGAGGACGAAGAAATTACTCAAAGTCTCGAATGCCTCAGAGAAGCTGTTGAAGCCAACTCAATCAACAGTCTCAAACATCAGGCTCGAAGCTTTATTGATTCCTATATGGAACTTCAATCAAATAGAGAGAACAGAAGATCCAAGAGAATGGAATCTATAAATAGAAACTTAGCTCTTGTAAAGAGACAACTCAAGGACGCGAATAAAAAGATGCAAACAGATCATCTGACAGGAGCCTACAACAGAAAGAGTTTCGATGAAAATTTACATCAAGGGATTAGTATGTCGAACCTATCTGGTAAATCTCTGTCAATCGTTAGCTTGGATATCGATCACTTTAAGAAATTTAACGACACCTATGGGCACGCAATTGGAGATTACATCTTAATCGAATGTGTAAAACTTCTTAAAGAGAGCTTTAGTGAGGACACTGACTTTGTGGCAAGAGTCGGAGGAGAGGAATTCAGCATCATTCTAGCAAATCAGAGTTTGGAGCAAGCATACGAAAAAGCACTCAAATGCCTCCATAAAATAAGAGGCGAAGTCTTTTTACATGAAAATCACGAATTGAGCTTTACGGTGTCAATGGGAGTCGCACAAATTCAACCCGGGGAAACAGCAGACTCCCTACTTAAAAGAGCCGATTCTGCTTTATACAAGTCAAAAAATACAGGAAGGAATAAAGTTACAGTCTCGAATAAGAGTAATTTTCAACCTAGAGTCGCCTAAAATTAAAGATCCTAAATTTTTTCAAAACACCCTCATGCGCTGACTTCGGTCAGCGTTTTTTTATTTACAATTTTAAGAATTATATATTCGTTATGCATCTGTAAGAATTTATATCGTGAGCTGTAAAAGAACTCAAAAGGACCGGCCCCTTCATTGCATTTATTAGAAAATAAAGGCACAGAGGTAATTATGAAAAATAAAAACTATTATTCAATTCAAAAAGGGGCAATCAAAACCATATTCACTTTCTTAATAATCTTGATGAACTCGTACCAGGTCGAAGCACTTAAAGTAAATAGTGTTACAGGATCTCTAGTTCACGACATCAAACTTCACCCACTTCTAAACGTTTCTTACAAGAGCAAATCAGTCTCTCAAGGAATTTTCGGAGAATCACGATGCTCGGAGCTGGACTATAAAGTTGTATCCATATCTGAAAGCCTGATCGTTATAGATGCCTGTTTTACATTTCTAAAACTTTACAAACTTAACAATTCCAAAGCCGAATTCTTCACAAGAGATTTAACATTCAGGCTCAAGACTAGTAACAAATTAACAACACTCGTTACTCCGTCAAACAAGACACTTCTCTTCGATTCTAAAGGTGATCTCATCAGGGTTTCGGACTCCAAATCATTTCTACTAATTAAGAGGAATAAAAGAGGACTCAAATTAAGTTCCTTCGGAAGGCAAATTCAAGTGAAGGTGAATAGAGAACGCCAGATTACCAGCATAAAGATCAAGGATCAGAAATACACTTTTAGATACAACCTAAATAAACTCACTACTATCACCAGAAATAATCGTCTCGCCTACAGCTATAAGTACGATAAGTTCTCAAACCTTATTGAATACATAGGTCAAAACCTCTATAAAACTAGAATCACCTACAATCAAAAATATGATCGCGTGAAATCAATTAGTAACCCAAGGTGCTACTCTCTGATTGAATATCAAGCTACCTCTGCAAATTCCCATCAAAGTACTATTTTAACTAAATGTAGTAACCAACGAACTAAAGGAGTTCAGACTACGATTACTCTCAATCGCTTCAATAGTATTAAGACTGTATCAATCGCCAAATTAGACCTAACATTCGATCGATATCAACCTACTAAAAATTATGTTTTCGATGGATATCAAAGACTACTCAGTTCGAAAGATAATCAAAATATACACCCCAACCCCATAATCAAAAAGGAGGGCTAAAATGATCTCTAGAATTCTTAGGTATTTGATATATACGACAATAACTTTCTCCATCTGGCTCAACGATCTAAATCATAAAACCCAAGTCTTAGCCTCTAGTGAAAACAAGAGAAAACTGTCTGCACATAAATACCCCTCACTTGAAATGACATCTTCACAGAATATCTTGAAATCTAAAAACTGGGGCCTATCAGGAATTCACTTGATTCGATCTAAAAACATAAGCCATGAAAAAAAGAACGTGGTCGTCGCGGTTATCGACACAGGAATCGACTACACTCACAGGAGTCTCTCCCAAGCAATATGGACTAATCCAGGAGAGATGGGACTCGACGAAAATGGGTTAGACAAATCATCGAATGGTGTTGATGATGATATGAACGGATATATAGACGACATTCGGGGATGGAACTTTGTTAAAAACAACAACAATATTAGCGACAATCATGGTCATGGCACTCATATATCGGGAATTATAGCTGCACATAACGACTTGTCAGGTAACCCCATAGGAATTTCCCCAAAAACAAAAGTCATGGTTTTAAAGTATTTCGACCCTTTTGACCCTGGAATCAGTAATTTAGACAACACGATTAAAGCCATAGACTATGCGATTGATATGGGCGCTGACATCATAAACTATTCGAGCGGTGGACTTCAACCTAGTCAGAAAGAAAGAGAAGCCATCAAGAGAGCTAGCGATAAAGGAATCCTCTTTATTTCGGCTGCTGGAAATGAAAAGTCAAATCTGGATGTTCAAGGATATTATCCTGCTGACTACGGCCTACCAAATATTATTTCAGTTACGGCGATCGACAAAAACTCAAAGGTTCTCGACTCAAGCAATTTTGGAATGAATAAGGTAGATATTGCAGCTCCCGGAAATGAAATCTGGTCTACTCTTCCCCACGGTGGATTCGGAGAAATGACAGGAACATCTCAAGCCACTGGATTCGTATCCGGACTCGCCGCTCTTTTGCTCCATATGGGCTTCCCAAGAAAGAATTTTCATCAGCTCAAACGGCATCTTATTCTTACGGGTCAGGAGGAACCCAACCTAAAAAATAAGACGATCTACCGGGTTAAATTAAACGCTGAAAGAGCTTTAATGATGAGAGGCATTGAATCTGCATTCAATGACGAACCATTCGAAACAAGTATTATGAATTCGACCTTACAGGAAACTCCATTGGTAGAAATTGACTTATAAACCCCATTAAAAACGCTTCAGAACGTTACGTTCTCAATGACTTCAAATCAATAGGACATGAGCATAGGCTTTTTTTGAGAATCTCTTACAGTAGAGACTTTAAGTGTCGATAATAATATGTGGAATTTACTGGCTTTTCCACACTTGGTCGTCAAATTCATAGGGATTTATAATGTCTAAAAATATTATTGAGATTAAAGACAGATCTGAATTTAATTTTAGAATCTTTCTCGTCGGACTGTTTGTCGCATTTTCTTTTTTGGTGTTTCACTTCGAAGGAAAAACCGAAAACTTCTCCCATGCTATTAAGTTACCTCATGTGGGAGATACATTCGAAGTTTATGTAGACGTTAAAATTGATGGCCGTCGACACTACTCTTCGAGAGTTAAATATCGAATTGATCATGTCGATGACGAGGAAGTTCATGTTGGCGGAATTGACGACAACGGAAATAATGCTTGGTCGAAGAGATCTCACAATCCACTTATTGGCTCCCATGAGTTTACATCCCCTGGTATCGACACAGGAACAATGAGCTACTACGGAAAAATAAAAGAATTTTTCCCAATAACACCTGGTAAAAATGCTGTTTTCAAAAAGATTGGAAATACAAATCTCGGCGGATACTTCGTAACAGAACTTGAATGTCAGGTTCACAACAAACAACATGTGACAGTACCTGCTGGACATTTCAATGCCGTTTTCGTAACTTGCTATAAACCAGATGGAAACGAAAAGACCTTTAAGTCCCGAATTTGGTATGACCCGCATACAGGACTAGTTGTAAAGAGAGATACCAAATTTTGGGTCGAAGTAGATGGCGAATTCAAGCGGTATCAGGTCAAGAATGACCTTTTAACTTTCAAACAACGGGCTAATGATGAACCTAGAGATCGTCGAATAGCCAGCTCTAATTCCGAAGACCCGCCCTACAAAGTCAATGAAGGAAACATTGAGACCAAGTAGATTACTCTACTTGGCTCCCTTTTCGAGAATTTCGAAAAACTTTGAATCTGTCGACAGCAAAAAGCGACTATCTGACTGAATAGATTTCTCATAAGCCTTAAGACTACGAGTAAATCGATAAAATCCAGGGTCTCGACCTAATGCTTTCGCATAAATAGAAATCGCAGTTGCTTCCGCCGCCCCCTTAATTTCTTGAACTCTTTTATAAGCAGATGATCTAATTCGTGCTAATTCTCGTTCGGTTTTACCTTCGATCTTCGCTCTTTCACCTTTACCAAATGAACGAATACGCTCAGCTATTCTTTGTCTCTCGGAAATCATTCTTGAGTAAACTTTTTGCTGAACACTATCCTGATAGCTGATGCGCTTTAACTGAACATCGATAATCTGAATGCCTAACTTATCGAGCTCACCTTTTACTTTGTCGACGATCAAAGCACTCAATCTTTCACGTCCAACATCAACTCTTTCTATTTCACCGGTAATTTCCTCAATAGAGTCCGGCTCTGGCTCTTTGTTTTCAGCCCTTTTCGCTTTACTTGCTTGTGCGTCTTTTTTCTTTTGATCCAGAACTTCGATAATCTTATTCGAATTCCTGACTGCTTCCACAAGATTTGAGGACGAAATTACATCTCGAGTTACACCATCAAGAATGGCATCAAGTCGACTTCTTGCTCCACGCTCGTTTTGAACAGTTTGAATAAACAAGAGAGGATCAACGATCTTCCATCTCGCAGTGGTATCAACCTCGATATACTTTTTATCCTTGGTAGGAATTTGATTGGGATAACCATCCCAGCTCAAAATCCTCAAATCAATCATGCGAACATCTTGAATAAATGGCATCTTAAAATGCAGACCCGCCTGATTTACAGATCGAATCGGCTTACCAAATTGGGTAATGACGGCCTGCCTGCCTTCATGAATAACAAAAGCTGAGGAAAAAACAGTTAGGGCTAATCCACCGAACACAAATAGTAATACTAATGACTTAATATCTTTCATAACTCTAGTTTCCTTTTTTGTTTCCAAGTCCCATTTCAGAATAGACTGGAAGAATACCTTTCACCTCAGGATCCACAACCGTCATTGAATTCATACGACTATAAACTTTTTCCATGGTTTCAAGATACATTCGGTCTTTAGTAATTCGAGGTGCTTTTCTATATTCTCGAAGCATAGCCTTAAATCTAGAAGCGTCACCATTAGCCGTATTAAGCAAAGCTTCGGCAAAACCTTCAGCCTCAGCAATTTCCTTTTCGGCTTTACCACGAGCCTCGGGAATCACTTTGTTATAGTACTTCTCTGCTTGGTTAATAGCTTGCTCTTGTTCTTGTTTAGCTTCGTTAACTTCATTGAAGGACGGCTTTACCGTTTCAGGTGGATTCACATCCTGAAGTTTAATCGATACAACTCTTAAACCGATATCGTACTTGTCAAAAATCTCTTGAGAGAGTTTTTTAGCTTCATCAGCAATTTCAGTTCGACCTACGGTTAATACATCATTAACCAAACGATCCCCAACCACTCGTCTCATAACGGCCTCAGATATATCTCTAATATTTTGGACCGGATTTCTAATGTGAAACAAAAACTTCTTTGGGTCGGAAATTTGAAATTGAGTGATCCACTCAACATCAGCAACATTTAGATCTCCAGTAAGCATCAACGACTCGTCATCATAACCACTTTGAGAGTATTGTGTTCTTTTTCCACGCACGCTCTGAGTTCTAAATCCAAACTCTTCTTGCAAAACTAATTTAGTTTTTATCTTTCTGGCTTTATCAATTCCCAATGGAAATTTAAAATGAAGACCTGGCTGCGTCGTTTTCAAATACTTACCAAAACGCAAGACGACAGCTTCTTCGTCGGGCTGAACTGTATAAAAAGAAGAGACAACCAATGGAATAAGAAGAATAATTGCAAGAACCGCCAATGGCCCTTTAGGGTTATTTAGAACTGCTTGCTTAATACGTCTGATATCATCATCGTATTGACCAGAATTATAGGACATTTAGACCTCACTTTATCGATGTAGGTCCTTGTACCCCTTCAATGCTCCTTCTGCAATTCCCACATGCGCCAATACTCGCCTTTTTTGTGCAACAAATCATTGTGTTGCCCCATTTCAAGGATCTCGCCATCTTTTAAAACCACAATCTGATCTGCGTCGACAATTGTTGAAAGCCGATGAGCAATAACTAGAGTGGTTCTCTTTTGTGAGACTTCACTAATAGACTCCTGAATGGCGCTCTCGGTTTTTGAGTCCAAAGCAGAAGTTGCTTCGTCAAGAATGAGAATAGGAGGGTTTTTCAAGAAAGTTCTCGCAATAGCTACCCGCTGCTTTTCACCACCAGATAACTTTAGCCCCCGCTCACCAACTGAGGTCTCATACTTTTGAGGAAGGCCCTCAATAAACCCATCGATCCTGGAAAGCTTTGCAGCTTCTTGTACTTTTTCAAAACTGGAGCCGATCATTCCATACTCAATATTGTAGGCAATAGAATCGTTAAAGAGAACTGTGTCTTGAGGAACGATTCCTATAGATTGGCGCAAACTTTTCTGACCAACACTTTGGATATTTTGCCCATCAATGCTGATCTCACCTTCTTGAATGTCGTAGAACCTATAAAGAAGGCGAGCTAGCGTCGATTTTCCAGAGCCGCTTGGGCCAACAACCGCTAGTGTCTGACCAGATTCAATTTTAAAACTCACGTTCTTCAATATTGGACGGTCTGCATTGTATGCAAAACTCACATTCTTGAACTCTAAAACTCCACCTGAAACCTCAATGTCAGGCGCATTATCTTGATCTTTAACCTCTTGATTCTCGCCAAGAAGGCTATACATCTGTTCCATATCCACAAAACTCTGCTTAATTTGTCTGTAAACAAATCCCATGAAGTTCAGAGGCATATAAAGTTGCAACAGGTAAGTTTGTACGAGCACAAAATCTCCAACCGTCATGGTTTCATCTTTAACTTCATAACCTGCAAGCAACATAACAGAAGTAAGACCAACCCCAATAATTAGACCCTGTCCAATATTGAGTAAACTCAAACTGCCCTGACTCTGAATTGAAGCCTCTTCGTACTTAACGAGAGAACTATTGTACCGGTTCTTTTCGTGTCCTTCATTACAGAAATATTTGACGGTCTCGTAGTTTATCAAACTATCGATAGCTTTGGTATTGGCCTTACTATCACTATCATTCATCCTTCGACGAAACTTTAAGCGCCACTCGGTAACCATGACCGAGAATATGATATATCCAAAAACACAAACAAAGGTAATCACTGCAAATGGCCAAGAAAAGCTATAGAGCAAAATCCCCACCACAAGCAATATCTCCAGAAGAGTTGGAACTATATTAAAAAGCATAAAGCTAAGAACAAACTGAATGGCTGCTACCCCGCGCTCGATCACTCGAGAAAGCCCTCCAGTCTGTCTATCGAGATGAAATCGTAAGGATAAGTTATGTAAATGTTCAAATGTCTCAAGAGCGGATCGCCTCTGAGCATTGGCTGATACTCTTACAAAAAAGAAATCTCTAAGTTCACCAAAGGCTTGAGATAGAACTCTCACGACTCCATAAGATACAATAAGAAGTACTGGAACGACCAACGCCTCTTTTACACCTAGTTGATCGATAGCTCGACTGTAGAACTGTGGCACTATAACATTAGCTATCTTAGCTAAAACCAAGCAAGTCATGGCAGCAATCACTCTAATTTTTAAATCAAAGCGATCCTTATCCCAAAGATAACTAAGTAAACGAACGGCAACTTGTGAATGTTTCATGAACACCAATCAGGCGGAACAACAAGTCTCTTCAAGGCGTGGGCTCGCATAGCTAAAAACTTCTGCCCTTTATAAATTCTAATACGACTGTATTTCATACTAACTCTTGAAATGTACCTTATAAAACCACGGCCCTGGGAGTCTGTTTTAGAGATCCCTCTTTGCATCCCCATTTTCCAACGAAGTTGAGCCGACTTAATCGGCTCTAAACTCGCCACATACTCAACTGTTCCTTGAGTATCACGGCAACTCACCTGAAAGTGAATGACTCCCATATACCACAAATCACACATTTGAGGTTTGTTCGAAACCGCTTGAGTTAAACATGGATTAAACGTCTTTTCTTCAAAGCCTCTGTTTAGAGCAGTTTTTCTAAACCGAAGCTCCCTTTGAAGTCGATCCATATCAACTCTGGGCATATAAATCCCACCAAGACCCGTTGTCTTCTTTGTATTTGAAGTGGGAGCGGGAGTTTTAGGTGGCTCTTTGGGACTTGTTCTATTGGGCGCAAAACTAAGCGTGCCACATCCAGAAAAAACAAAAGCTGCAAATACAAGAAATAGAAACTTAATCATGAGCTAAAAGGTATCTCCCCTATTCAACGAAAACTTTATACAAGATTCTTAGGCCCGCTAAAAATAGTGCTGTTTTGTATAGCCAAATAAATACTTTTTCAGAGATTTTTCCAAGGAGAAATACTCCTAATTTGGTACCTAACACAGAGGCCAAGCTCAGAAGCACTATCACCAAAATATGACCTAGGTAGTCAAAACCCAAGAAGAAAAATGCCGGTAATTTAGTCAAATGGACGACAAACTGACACATTGCCTTTGTCGCCACCACTTGCTCTTTTGAAAGATCGT
>CAZFYV010000123.1:0-9691 GCA_964523195.1 uncultured Pseudobdellovibrionaceae bacterium | reverse complement strand
CGCTAAAAAAGTAAGCAAAAAGAAAGCGTCAAAGAAGAAAACCTCTAAAAAGGTGAAAAAGAAAGCCACTAAGAAAAAGGCAACTAAGAAGAAAGTAGCCAAGAAAAAGACAACTAAGAAGAAGGCTACAAAAAAGGCTGCCAAAAAGAAGACGACCAAAAAAGCAGCAAAGAAAAAAGCAACGAAGAAAAAGACAACAAAGAAAACAGCTAAAAAGAAGCCCTCTAAAAAAGCTGCAAAGAAAAAGACTACGAAGAAAGCTGCGACTAAAAAACCAGCGACTAAAGCTCGTAAGGCTTCGGCTAAAAAAACTCAAACTAAAACCAAACAGTCTAAGGGATCTACGGCTGGTACCAAGCACCTAATGGGTGCGGCCAAGGCCAAAGCGAATACGCATAAAGATTTAGACTGGCAGGAAATATTTGTCCCCCTGGAAGATCGAGTGATGATTATTCAAAGTGATGCTCCTGAAGAGACCGCTGGCGGTATCATTATTCCTGAATCTTCTCGTACGGCACCTTATCAAGGAAGAGTGGTATCCGTCGGTCGTGGAATTCGCGACAAGAATGGAAAAGTTAAGAACATGGATGTCACTATCGGAGACCTTGTGATGTACAGTCAGCACGTCGGTCATCCTCTCTCTATTCACGGGGAAAATTTAACGTTAATAAATGAGAGCGATATCATCGGAGTGGTTGAAAAGTAGGTTGCCATACATCTATAGCAATGTATGGCATAGTAAGTCTTTTCGTTGACACTTAGTAGATACGTGCTCAACTAGCACTATAGGGGAGACCTGAATGAACGTCTGGAATGTTCTGCGTCAATTATTTCGAGCAGTTGCCCGAGTTAACGGACTAAAACTTGGCCGCGCATCAAGTTTAGCGGCAATGCTTATCATTATGATGTCTGCTTCTGCACAAGCTGCGAACTTTCAATGGAACGGTCGCTATAACTTCGAAGCATTAGCAATAGATAAACCACGATTAGAAGATGGAACCAGTAGCAAAGCCTACGCTCTTCATCATTTAATTCTTCGTCCTAAGATTGTTGCTTCTGATGGATTTTTAATTCGTTCCCGTTTCGATATTTTGAATCAAAACGGATTCACGAATTCTGGTCTGGGGCAAAAACTTGGTGTTGGTCCTCGTGGGGCTGCAGCAGGTGGAACCACAACTGATGCGACAAATTCAAATACAGCAGCTCAAACGCTGGCTTCAGATATGATTGCAATCAACGAATTGTATCTGACTTGGATTCACGAATTTGGAGCTCTTGTAGTAGGTCGTGCGCCACTCCAGTTTGGATTGGGAATGACTTATAATGCGGGAACAGGTCCTTTCGATCACTGGTTCGACAACCGCGATATGGCAGCTTACAAAATCCAAATGGGTAACTTCTATATCATGCCTATGTACGCCAAGGTTGATGAAGGAGCTGTTGGCGGAGAAGACGACGTCAACGATTATATGGTTCAGCTTGAATATAATAATAAAGAGTCGGGCTTAGCCATGGGTTTCTTCCATCAATCAAGAAGAGCTGCTCAAGGTGGAAGTGATTTTCCAACGGGGCCTTTCGGAGCTGGTGCTGTAACAGGTTTTGGAGCAGAAGGTTTTGAGGGATCTCAGAACAGTATTTTTGTTCGTCAAAAAGTGAGTGACTTTAACGTAGGTTTAGAAGCTGGATTTACTTCTGGAAAAGCGGGCGTGAAAGATGCTTCTGGTAATGAAGTTCGCTTCAATGGTTACGGGGTTGCTTTAGAAATTGATTGGGTCAGAGAAAATTCTGATTGGACTATTAATCTTCGAGCTGGTGCAGCTAGTGGAGATGATCCAAATACGACAGATGCCTACGAAGGTTTTATCTTCGATCGAAATTATGATGTGGCGATGCTTTTGTTTAACCATCCTATCGGTAACTATGACATCTTTAGGACTGGACTCGATCGCGGAACTGCGACCACGGCAGAGCAATCTTTTGATACTGAATCTTTGAGTAATGTGATCTATCTCGCTCCACAATTTGTTTATAAAGGTGGAGAGCAATGGGATTTAAGAGGAACATTTATTACAGCATTTATTAATCAAGACCCACTCGGCGGAGGTGTTTCTGACGATGTTGGGTACGAGTTTGATTTGAGTCTTGAGTATAGACCAACAAATCGAATCAAGCTCACAGCAGATGTAGGGTTTTTGCAACCGGGTGACGCGTTTAAGGGCGGAACTAGTGATTTTGCAAATGACTTTATATATGGAGTAGCGACCAAGGCCGCCATCAGCTTTTGATAGCATCAGGAAGGCAGCATAGTACGGCAACTCAGAATAGCATTAGGATGGCATTATGAGGTGGCAGGGCCCCGGGAGGATTCGTCCTCCCGGGTTTTTTTTAGCTTTATGAAATATCTATCCCTAATATTCATTTTTATAATTCTAAATTCTTTGATAGCCGAAGCTCAGCTTGTTGATCGACGTAGTGAAGTTGAGTCCCGTAGAAAAGTTGGTCTACTTAATTTAAAAATGCCTTATGTTCCCCAGAAAGTAGACTATTCCATAGAACTTGGGTCTTTTTGGGAGCGCCAATCTTTATACTGGGTAGGTGGAGCTGTTGAACAAAACATTGGAGAGTGTTGGCTCTTTGGAACTGACAATTGCCAACAGTTTATTGGTTTACATATCGCAAGTTCAGGTCGGGATGGTTTAACCCTTGGCCTTTATCAAATGAGTTTACGATGGCAATACGTAAGCCTTCCTAAAACATATTCGCCATTTTTTAGATTGATCGGTGGAGTTAATATTAGAAATGGTGCTGGGGAGTCCAAAGCCTATGGTACTGGAGCTTTAGGCTTGGGTGTAAATGTTGTGCTGACTCCTGTGGTAGATTTGCGAGTGGAAGCTCGCGGGGGAACCTCTCAAGATAAAATTTATGGGGTTGGCTTTCTTGGTTTTCATATAAAAACAGAGCGCTTTATCGAAGTATTCGCAAAGAAGCTTAAAGATATTGGATTAGATCTCTTTAGTGAAACCGCAGAAGGGGCTAAAACTCTTCTTAAAGAAACCCAAAAAGGTGTGAAAGAAGTGATCGATATTCCAGGGCGATTGATGCAGCCAAAGGATCAAAAAATCAAAGATTCCAAAGATTTAGAGTCTGGGCCTGAGAAGAATTAAGGAATTGAAAAAAACTCAGATTTTAAACTTAGGCTTTGCTAATTGGTGAATCTCACCTAGTCTGCGGTTCCTAGGGGAGGGCCCGTGGTTACTAATCCAGTTATTCGATTATTTAAAGCAATTATAGTTGTCGTCTTTGGTTTGGCGCTTTATTCGTCTGCTGGTGCTTTTGATTATAGTGAGTTTTTGATCAAAGCGGTTGCCGGTGGAAAAGTGGAGGTTTTAAATCCAGACTCTCCTGCCCAACATGCCGTAGCGGTTTCTGTTGTGGGCTCTGTGGGCTCAAGCCTTTGTTCTGGAGCCTTGGTAAGTAAAGATATGGTTGTAACTGCGGCTCACTGTTTTGAAACCTTAGAGCCAAGCTCAGAAGTTTTTATTGGTTTTTTTAATGGTGAAGAGCAGGTGGCTGTGGCTGAGGCTCGGCAAGTTGCTGTCCATAAAGACTTTAAAATGGGTGCAGAAAAGTTTAGAAGCTTTGCCGATTTAGATGTTGAAGGTAGTGATGTTGCTATCTTGCGATTTGATGATGATCTTCCTGCTGGATTTAAACCCGTTCGAGTCTTAAAGGATCTAAGTAAAGTTTTTGTTGGTCAAAAAGTGGTGGCTATGGGTATTGGTCGCACTGAAGTAAAAGATTCTAACTTTGCCATGAGGTCTGTTGATTTAGAAATAGGTTTTCACAATCCGAATTATGTGAATGTTTCCATGGTTTATGATCCAACAAAAAAGAAAGCAGTCTGTGTGGGGGATTCAGGTGGACCTGTTTTTGTGAAACTGGGTTCAGAGTATTTTCTATGGGGTCTCAATCAATCGGTATTTAAGAGTGGATGTCAGCCACCTTATGAGTCTTTTGCTGTAAATTTAGCACATATTTGGAATGAGCTTCCGCAGAAGCTCAAGACTATTGAAGAGTATCAGCCAAGTCGCTAGCTGATACTTTACTCTCTAGAGTAGTCTCGTTCCGAGTTGTGGGATCCCTCGTCTCTCAAGACCCGGAGTTGCAATTCGGTCTGTGACGATACTAGTAGCTCCACCTCTCGTTCTAAACGGACCTGAAGTCAGGTTTGAAAGTCGTGTATCCAAAGAAGTCGATAGAGCAGAAAATGTTGGTGTCGGAAGACTCGTCACAAGATTTGAACCGTTGAGTGCTAGTAATCCAGCATTGGCACGTTGGTCGTAAAGATTTGCTATGCTAATTCCTGCGCCGACGTAATCTCTGTTGCGGTACTCGTCAGTAAGCATTCCTATTAAATCAACTCCGTTCATAGCCGTATCGTATGAAGTTCTGTAATCATCCATAATAGCTGCAGAAATAAAGTCTCGATTTAAAAAGCTTCTTAGGTCTGCAAATTCGTTATCGCCAACTCTTTCAAGTCGTCTCATGATATCACCGCGACCATCCCACACATCTTTGTAGTCAGTCATAAATGTGCGAAGAGACCTATAATATCTTGGGTACCTATGTTTCAACATTGAGATCTCGCGTTGGACTTGAAGATCATCTAATGGACTAGGAGTTTGTGAGGCTGCAATCGCTCTTTGAGCTAAGTTCTGAGCCACCTCATTATATTCACCGTATCTTTCGAACAATGAATCTGATTCTTTATTGTATCTTTCGATATCGCCATTGATTCCAGTGATTGCTTCTCGGTATTCACCGCGAGCTTCATAAGATTCAATTTTAGCGACCATATCATCGCGCGCTTCTTGAAGTTCTTCTCTCTGACTTGAATCCATTCGCTCGCCACCATCAACTTCCGCTAAAATTCGATTGGCAATGCTTGGGCTCATAGTCGATCTTACAGCGCTACGAAGTCTTTTGGCGAGATCGCGAGCTTGTCTTTGCTTAGATGTGGAATCAGACTCGAGCCATTCTTCAATAATATCTTCAACATCAGCACTTAGGCCTGCGACCACTTCAGTAAAGCGATCTGCAGTTTCGATAGGTGGGTCAAAATCTTCGCCATCCATCTCACCTGATCTTAGTTTTGCAAGTTGATTAATTCTACAAGTAGCTCGCTCTCTATCAGTTGCTACTCGTACATCAGTGGAACCTTTTTTAACATGGGTACATGCACGAAGTTTCGCTCTTTCAGATCGCGTGAGAGTATCTCCATCATCTTCGTCTTCATCGGCAGCTACATCGGTGCCGTCTTCTTCCTCTTCATTGCCAGCCGCCATTTTCGAGCAGTCGCCGTCGTAGGCTTCTGCTGCGTTGACTCCGATAGCTCTTTCAAGTGCAGCTTGAACTTGTGCTCTTTCAAGAACAGCATTGATGTCTTGAAGAGTTTGCTCATCGACAGGAGTTCCACCGTCAGTAGGCACTCGAACAAGGTTTGAAGTAAATCTCTGTTGTCCTAAGCCTCGTGTGTGAGTACAGTCGTTACAAATGCTCTCCATATTAACTTTTGGAGTAGCTGTATATTCAATATTATTTTCACCAATGAGTTGAACGTCTACAGTGTGAGCAACACCGCAAATCTCGATTTCCATTTCTTTAACAGAGGCAAGGTCTAAACTTTGAAGTTCTTCTTTGATCCATGGAAACGACATCTGTAATCCGAGGACTACAAGCAATAGTAACTTGAGTTTGGTTTGTCTAAAGTTCACATTCGTCTTCATGTTATGCCTCCAAAAATCCACAATAGTGGTGCTCATGCCTTACTAATCCAAAAACCACTCCAACTGATGCCAATCTCTAAGTATTTGAAATTACGGTATTAATGGTTGACATTTTGGGTGTATAAAAGTTCGTCGGGTGTCGAACTCCTGGGGGGCTGTCAAAAGTGTTCAATAGGCTTGACCAAAAGCCCTAGAAGAAAGAAAAGAGCCTATGGCCTATTCATTTGAATCCATTTTACCTCCAAAGGGCGTCTCTAAAGACGACTGGGTAAATCATGGCTGGCAGTTTAAGAATAGTTTGAAAAGAAAAGAAGACTTCGAGTCTTACTTTTCGTTGAGTTCAGATGAGCGATTAGGATTTGATCTCAAGCAATTTCAAATTAGAGTGACTCCCTATTACGTCCAACTTGCTGCAGGTGAATCTGAACGAGGACCAATTCGGCAAATCTTGATGCCTTCAGCGCAAGAGGCCAATGAAGGTATTCAGCAAATGCTCGACCCATTAGGAGAACGTAAAAAAGAAAACCATAGTGCGGCTCGAATTATACATCGGTATCCCGACCGTTGCCTTTTTTTAGTGACTGATTTCTGTAGTGTCTATTGTCGCTACTGCACACGTAAGCATTTTACGGGCAAAGAGCAGTTCCTGCCAAAAGAGAGTGAATATCAAGAATCTCTAAATTACATTCGAAAAACACCAAAGATTAAAGAAGTGATTTTATCTGGTGGAGATCCTCTTACTCTATCTAATGAAAAGCTTGATAAAATTCTTTTTGATTTGAGATCGATAGATCACGTTGAGTTAATCCGCATTGGCTCGCGAATTCCCGTTGTAAATCCAATGCGAGTAGATCAGGGTTTGGTTGAGCTATTTAGAAAGCACAAGCCCGTTTATTTAATGACCCATTTTAATCATCCAAAAGAACTTACTGCTGAGTCTGCCAAAGCTTTAGAATTGGTGGTTGACCATGGGACTCCAGTTTTCAATCAACTTGTATTGCTAAATGGAATCAACAATCATCCGGCCATCATCTACGCCTTGTCGCGCAGACTTTTGTATCTCCGGGTAAAGCCTTACTATATGTTTCAATGTGACCCTTCCATGGGGACCGATCATTTGCGAACTAATTACCAACAGTCTCGCCAGATTTTAGATGATCTTTGGGGTAAAGCTTCTGGGCTTGCAACTCCTGGCCTGTCTCTCGATATTCCAGATGGTGGCGGAAAAGCTGGTTACAGTCCGAACTTTGTTCAGTCTGAAATTGCAGATACTATTTCGTTTAAGGGCTGGGATGGCGTAGAAGCACAATATGTTAGTCCTCCCATGGAGACTATGCAGCGCCCCCAAGATTTAGAGTCTTATATTGATGAATGGCGTCTTATTGACTCATAAAGTTGATGTCGAATTATGGTGATTTTTGCCTGAGTTCGGTACAAGATTTTGTGAACTCAAACTCAGATATTCAAGGAGTAATTCTAATGAAACTATTTTCACTTCTTCTCGTAAGCTTGTTTGCTGTGTCTGCATTTGGAAAGACCATGCTCGACACTTCTAAGTCTCAAGTTATGTGGAAAGGTACAAAAGTATTTAAGTCTGATATGCACGCTGGAACAATAAACGTAAAGAGCGGCTTTGTGACTATGGAAGGTATGATGATCAAAGGTGGAGAAATTGTCATCGACATGAACTCTATGGTGACGACGGACAAAATGTCAGAAAAAGCCAAAGGCAACTTGATTGCTCACCTTAAAAATGATGACTTCTTTGCCACTGATAAGCATCCAGAAGCTAAATTCACAATTAAGTCTGTTGCTAAAAAAGGTAAGGCTCAAGTTGTTAAAGGTGAACTTATGATCCGTGGTAAAAAAGCCATGGTCGAAGTTCCAATGATGGTTAAAAAAGATGGATCAACGATGATGGCATCTGGAACCATGAAATTCGATAGAACTAAGTTTGATGTTAAGTACAACTCTAAAAGCCTGTTCCCGAACTTAGTAAAGTCTGCTAAAGACAAAGTTATCGACGATATGATCGAAATTAAGTTGTCTTTAGTTGCTCCAGCAATGGCTAAGAAGTAATTTTACATTATATAGTTTAAGCGAAAGCTCTGCTCGATATGCAGAGCTTTTTTTATGCCCATAGCTTTGTTGAGTGAGCATATGGTTGCGTAGGGGTAGCTTAAAACAAATTGAGTTTTGAGAACATCAATCGCTTAAAGAGTTGCCACTGTGAAATCGTAACTTTAGTCAGTGGATCAAAACCAAAAACTTCTTTGAGGGCCTTATAAAGTGGCTCTGAGTTAAGTTTGATATGATTTGGGTTTGATAGAAAGCATTCTGCTGAAACCGCGAAAAACTCCAAATTATTGGTTTTGCTGTAGGGATCTAAGAAATCCATTTTGCCTTCTTGAGACTCTTCCCAAAAGCTATCCCATAGGTCCTGTTGTTTTTGATCAGACCTCAAGTTTTCGTTGTACGGACTAGGAACGCCGTTGAATCCACCATTAACGAAGTCTATGACGTGAGCTAGTTCGTGAAAGAGAATGTTCGTATTTGGAAGTACCTCATTCATCATGACCTGGGGCCAACTTAAGTGGATGCTGGTTTGGTCTGAGTGCTTGAGTTCTTCTTTTCTATTGGCAAGAATTTCTAAAGAGCCTTCAAAGGCAATTTCCAGGTTCTTAGCAATATCCTTGAAGTCATCAGCTAATTTATCTCTTTGTCTTGCGTTTTCGAAAATTCGTGAGAACTCTGTTTTTAGTTTTGTTTGAAGTTCTTGCTCATACTCATTGAACTGCTCCAGTTGACGCTCTGAAAGTCCTTTTCTAGAGAGCCCAATCCAATTGTTAAGTTTGGGGACATTTTCTTTGGCAAAATTTTTAAATTCAGCTTGCCCAGTTTTATCTCCGTAAAACAAAAGTTCCATGCCGTTCCATATGGTGCGAATGGTTCTGAGTTGTCTCACAACACGACTGCGACCTCTAGCAATGACAACACCAGCTTCATTGTGGTCTTTGCGAAGACGGTTACTGGTTGGATAGATAATGATTGAGTTAATAGAGGAAACAATATGTCTTAGTTTCCAGATAAGGACTTTTGCAAGATCAAAAGAGATATAAAGCCTTCGATAAATATTGGCTATTTCATTAAATCGATTTTTGAATGTGATTTTTCGTTCGATCTCTAAAGCAAACTCATAGATCTGGTCAGCTTCGTCTGGATGCTCCAATATATAGGGGTCTTTCGAGGTGCTCTCTTTAAGCCATTTGATCTCTTCTTCGGTGGGCCTTAATTGTTTTTCTGGAACCTTCTCAACCCAACAATCATTAAAAAGATCTTCGTCTAAAAGTTCATTTTCAATAGAGCTTGTGAAATCGTTGAGAAGTCCAGACATTTACAACCTTCTTTGCCTATTGCGCACTAACTAGGAACCCACCATTCTTTGAACATAGGGAGTGATTCCCGAAAAGAAAAACTCTACGGCAATCATCATCAAAATGAGGCCCATAAGTCTCATAAAAACCTTGTTTCCACTTTCTCCTAGAATTCGAGTAATCTGTTTGCCACCCAGAAGAATAACAAAGGTTAGAACACATACTAAGACCAATACACCGATAACCAAAAACTGATGAGCAGCATCTGGAGCCTCTCTCATATGCACAATTGTAGCTGCGATCGAGCCTGGACCAGAAATCATTGGAATTGCCAGTGGAGTAATGGCAGCCGCTTTTCCCATGGCAGCGGCATCACTGTGTTTATGAATTTTAGTTCTTCCGACCTTTGCTTGGAGCATATCGTAGCCATTGATAAAAAATAAAACTCCGCCCACGACTCTAAGGCCATCCACCGATATATTAAAAAGCTTAAAAAAAGATTCAGCGACACAATCATCTATTCTGATTACT
>CAZFYV010000122.1:0-9749 GCA_964523195.1 uncultured Pseudobdellovibrionaceae bacterium | reverse complement strand
AAACGAGATCACAAGATTTCCCTGCAACCAGTTTTCCTTCAAATGGTAGACCTCCCATTACGTGATGACATTTATCAAACACGCTACTAAGCAATCTTTTGTCAGATACGTCCACCTTGCCGTGCTTAAAAAGTAAATGGGTAACAAACAATTCGCGAATCAGGTCCATAGAGTCATGAGATGCTGCACAGTCGGTGCCGAGAACGAATGAAACCTGACTTGATTCGACAAAATCTAAAGGCAAAAGATTTTCATAGAATATCTCTGAGGCCGCACAAATTCCTAGACTTGTTCCACGGTCAGCCATCAGCTTGAAATCTCTTTCTGAATTTGCGATACAGTGAACCAATAGAGTTTTGTCATGAAGGATACCAAGCTTTTCAACCCACTCTAAGGGAGAACACTTTTCACGCTTTTTTATCACATCGAGTTCATTTTGAGTTTGTGCTAAATGCATATGAATAGGTAAATCTCTTAATCGAGAATACTCAGCAATTTCTTTCAACAATTTCTCGCTGACGGTATCGGTCGCATGTGGTGCAAGCACTGGTCGAATTCGATCATTAAAAGGCCAGTTATCTATCAACTCTCTAACTTGTTTAAACCTCTCATAACTAGGAAATGCTCCCCCTAGATCCGCCAAAGTCTCACCTAGATAAACCTTCACACCAAGCTTTTCAGCGGCTTTGCCAATCGCTTCAGACATATAATAGTGTTCATTGAAATGAGTAACACCAGATTTAATTCCTGCGATAAACCCTGAAAGTGCCAAAGTCTCAACGTTTTCCGCCTTCAAATGACTCTCAGTTGGAAAAAAAATATCTCCAATCATATTCATAGAACCATGGGCGAGATCTCTAAGGAACCCCATCGAGACATGGGTATGTCCATTGCTTAGTCCTGGGGTAATAAGCCACCCAGAACCATTCAATACCTCAATGTCATTGTATTTAAAGTCCGGCTTTTTTTGCCCAAAATCTTCCAAAGTCCCATTTTTAATGTAGGCATAACCTTGAACTATAGACTGATTCGCATCTAAGAGATGAACATCTGTCAGTAAAATTTGATCGCGTTTGCGCAGATCATCTTGAGATAGTCTCACTTAGTGCTCTCCTCTGATGATATCCCCATGGAGTTTTTTCAAAAACTACCTTTAAAACCCCCATATTTTCGATTTACAAGGGCTTTAACTAATGGGTGGGTTTTTTTGACCCTGGTTTATTCAAGCAATACGTGGTAATCACTGTCAATCTGATTACAAAGAATGACGTTTTGAGGAGAGTTTCATGCCTGTCAAAGTCGCCACCTGCTACCTCTTCCATCCGATCCAAAACTCTGAATTGGTGAAGATTGAAAAGGACTTAGAAAAAACTGCTGATTCACTTGGGGTCCGTGGTTTAGTGATTCTAGCCAGCGAGGGTTTCAATACGACCTTATCAGGAAATGAAACCGAAATCTTGAAGCTAATTCAGGCTCTATTCAAAATAATATCTTATGAGGGTGATATCCCTTTTATTAAGTGGAGCGAAAACGACAAACATCCTTTCCGCAGATTTAGTGCTAAGGTTCGAGACGAAATCGTGACGACATCAGAACCTGAGCTCAACCCAATGAATACTGAGATACCATACAAAAGCCACCTCACTCCAGCTGAATGGGATAGAACTCTTAAAGAAGAACAAGAAGATATCTACCTGGTGGACACAAGAAACTGGTATGAAACTCAAATTGGTAGCTTTAAAGGTGCGGTTAAACCTCCTATCAGTGAGTTCACTGAGTTTTCTGAATTTGTAGAAAACCAGCAACTTCCAAAGGATAAAAAGATTCTCATGTTTTGCACTGGAGGAATTCGATGCGAAAAGGGAATCCTAGAGCTCAACCAAAAAGGTTATGAAAACGTATTCCAACTCGAAGGTGGAATTTTAAACTACCTCAAGGAATTTCCTGATCAAGAGTACGAAGGTGAATGTTTTGTTTTTGATCATCGTGTGAGTGTTGATCAAAATTTAGAACCTTCAAAGCAATATAGACTCTGTCCCCATTGCGGACAACCCGGTGAAGAAGTCATTGAATGTGTTCGTTGTGACTATGAAACGATCATCTGTGAAACTTGCAAAGGTGAAATGGAAAAAAAAGAAGCCGTCACTTGCTCTAAAAACTGCGCTCATCACTGGCAAATGCGACCTGGTCAAAAAGGCCCCAGACAAATTCTCAACTACGAGTAGAATTTAGATTTCGATCTTCGACATTTGGATTTTGCCACCAAGCCTGCCACTCAGGATTTAACTTAGCAATCGTATTCATAAACATCTGAGAGTCGACTGATACAGATATTTTATTTGTGGGTGTCTCTTGAATTTCAATAGACTCAACTTCTATTTCCAAACCCTTTTGCTCTTTTATCTCAGCTACAATTTGTTTAGCTTTTTCAAGAAATAGAATCGAGATCAACTCAGTTGTTGGATCTTCTGGAAAAGGTAGTCCTCTAAACCCAGGAATCTCTTTTTTACTGTGAAAAGCTAAAGGGTCTTGAATGTGATGAAAGAAACTGTGATCAGCCACATTGTCTATAAAAGCTTTCCAAGGCGTCTTAACCGAAGCGAACTCAGCGATCATAGCATTTGAATTGAGACTGGAACCCGTTGCGCGAAAATTTAGTCGCGTCCACCATGTATGCCCATGTGGAGTCATACACTTTGGCGAGGAGGCCCCCATAAATCGGTGGGCTGCTTCAAATCTGTAAGTAAATTCCATTTCCATAATAGGGGCCTATCATACATCGTATCTGGCTAAAAGTCTTTTTAGATACTCGCCAGTATGGCTTCCTGAACTCTTTACAATCTCCTCAGGGGAACCAGAGAAAACGATTTGTCCACCACCGGTTCCACCCTCAGGCCCCATATCAATTATGTGGTCAGCAGTTTTTATGACGTCCAAATTGTGCTCGATAACTAAAACTGAATTACCCTGATCTACAAGCTCATGGAGTAGTTCTACCAACTTCTTTACATCTTCAAAATGTAACCCAGTAGTTGGTTCGTCTAAAATATACAGAGTCTTACCCGTCCCTCGTTTAGAAAGCTCTTTCGACAACTTTACTCTCTGAGCCTCTCCACCAGAAAGAGTCGTCGAACTTTGTCCAAGGGTCATATAGTCCAAACCGACTTTATGAAGTGTTTGTAGTTTTCTATGGATATTTTTGTGGTTTTCAAAAAAACCTAAAGCGTCCTCAACTGTCATTTCCAAAATATCAGCAATGGACTTTTCTTTAAAATGAACATTTTGTGTCTCACGATTGTAGCGTCGACCCTGGCAAATATCACACTTTACATAAACATCAGAAAGAAAGTGCATGGCCACTTTAATTTGACCTTGTCCCTGACAATTTTCACACCTTCCGCCTTTAACATTAAAACTAAATCTCCCAGGGTCATAACCGCGGATTCTTGACTCAGGAAGCTGAGAATAAAGCTCTCGAATTAATGGAAGTAATCCAACGTAAGTAGCTGGAGTGGATCTTGGAGTCCGACCGATCGGCCTTTGATTTATTTCAATAACCTTGTCGATATTTTCAATGCCTTCGATCGAATCATATTCTCCGACTTGGTACTTAGAGCGGTAGAATTGGTTTGATAAAGTTCGATAAAGAGTATCAATGATGAGTGTTGATTTTCCACTGCCGGAAACACCAGTAACAGCAATGAATTTATTTAAAGGTAAGTTGAGCTCCACGTTTTGCAAATTATTGGATCTCGCACCTCTAAGAACAATCGAATTTTTAGATTCTCTAACTTTTTCAGGCTTTTCAATTTTTAATCTGCCAGACAAGTACATGCCGGTGGTACTCTCTTTTGACTTCAAAATATCTTCTGGAGTTCCTTCAGCAAGAACCTCACCGCCCAATCGTCCTGCTCGAGGCCCAAAATCGATTACATAGTCTGCAGCTCGAATAGTATCCTCATCGTGTTCGACAACAAGAACTGTATTTCCACGATCCTTGAGGCGATTAATGATATTTAAAAGTCGATGGTGATCTCTTGGGTGAAGTCCAATACTTGGCTCATCCATAACATAAAGAATTCCAACCAACGACGAACCTAACTGGCTCGCCAATCGTATTCGTTGTGCTTCTCCACCAGAAAGAGTCCTTGCTGGTCGATCAAGACTCAAATAACCAGCACCGACTTCGACTAAATAACCCACCCGGTCTTCTATTTGTTTAACGATCTTTTCACCAATGATTCGCTCTCGGTCAGAGAAGTCGATTCCCTGTAGCCAGGACAATAACTCAGTTCCCGGCAATGAACTCACTTCGGTAATATTCTTTTCACTGAGTAGAACATTTCTTGGAATCGTCGAGAGCCTTGTTCCATTACAATCTGGACAGGCACTTATTCCAATGGCTTCAATATCCTCTTCATCATCGTCGGAAGTCTTTTTACCTTTATAGCGGACTCGAACTTCTTTAACAGTCCTTCCATCATTTCCGTAATTTTCGACTTCCTCTTCTAAAATATCGATGGTGCCTAATCCATTACAAGTTTGGCAGGCACCTCTAGGATTATTGAAACTAAAAATCCTTGGTTCCAAAACTGGAAAACTAAAACCACAAGTTGGACAGGCAGAATGAATAGAATAGGAGGTGCGCTGACCCGATGAAACTTCAAGTACGACTTGACCCGATGACATCTGGATAGCTGCATTTATACTTTCCGCTATTCGAGTCTGATATTTTTCTTTGATTGGCAATTGATCAATAACAAGGTCTACATTGTGAGCTTTGGTTTTAGCGAGTTTCTTGGCACCTTCGAGCTCAATAAACTCACCATCGACCTTAGCTTTTACATATCCTTTTTTCGCCCACCTTTGAAACTCGCGATGGAACTCACCTTTTTTATGCTGAGCCATGGGAGCCAAAATGTATACTTTGGTACCCTCTTTGAGTTTCATCACTTCTTCTAGAATCTGTTTAGGCGTTTGACTAGTGACGGGAATTTGGTGATCAGGACAATGGGGCCTGCCAAGTCTTGCAAAAAGTAATCGGAGAAAATCATAAATTTCAGTGACAGTTCCCACGGTTGATCTCGGATTAGAACCCACAGACTTTTGATCAATGGCAATCGCTGGAGACAGACCCGTGATCACGTCCACCTCTGGCTTTTTCATTTGATCCAAAAATGACCTAGCATAAGCAGATAAACTCTCAACATATCGACGCTGGCCCTCAGCGTAAACGGTGTCAAAGGCAAAGCTCGATTTGCCGCTACCGGAGAGCCCAGTAATGACCGTCATTTTGTTTCTTGGAATCAATAAATCCACGCCCTTGAGATTATGTTCCCGGGCATTTTTAACGGATATTCCTAGAGCAGGGTTATCAAGCTCTAATTTTCCCAAACCATACTCCTTTTGGCCATTTTGATATCACGCAAAATGGCTCCTAGCTTATGAAAATCAGGTTGTTTTGTCCAACAAAGACTCGTAGAAACTAGGCGCGACAAATACGTAATTATTGGGTATGATGGTTGTTTCAGTTGCCTTGAAATTCGCAGCTGGAGTTAAATATCTAGAAATAAAGGATATAATCCTAATTTGGAGAAACAGATGGCTTTGAAGGTCTACAATACTTTAACGCGGCAGAAAGAAGACTTCATTCCCCTCGAAGAGGGAAAGGTCAAAATGTATTGCTGTGGACCTACCGTCTACGACTTTCTCCATGTGGGTAATTTCAGAGGAGCTGTATTTTATAATTTTGTGCGCAACTGGCTAGAGAAGTCGGGCTTTAAGGTCGATTACGCTTATAACTTCACCGATGTAGACGACAAAATTATTAACCGTGGGATTGAAGAGAATGAATCTCCTCGAGTCATCGCCGAGCGCTATATCGAAGAATTTAAAAAAGATTATAGCGCTTTAGAGTTACGCGATCATACTTACAATCCAAAGGTCACAGAACATATAGACGCAATCATTAAGACCATCGAGACGCTCATCGAAAGAAAACATGCCTATGAAGTTAACGGCGAAGTGCTCTACTCTATCGAGTCTTTTGAAAGCTACGGAAAACTGAGTGGCCGCAAAGTCGAAGATCTCCTTTCGGGGGTTCGAATTGATGTGAATGAGCAAAAGAAAAACCCCTTGGACTTTGCACTTTGGAAGCCTGCAAAAGATGGAGAGGAGTCATGGGATTCTCCATGGGGCAAAGGGCGCCCTGGCTGGCATATCGAGTGTACATCCATGATTCAAGCTTTGTTCGGAGACCAAATCGATATTCACGGTGGTGGACTAGATTTAGCCTTTCCTCATCACGAAAATGAAATAGCTCAAGGTGAAGGATGCACTGGGCACACTTACGCCAAATACTGGATGCATAACAATATGTTCACCTTTGGTGGTGCAAAGATGTCAAAATCCCTAGGAAATGTCCGCACCATGCGATCTTTCCTCGAGATATACAATGGTGAGATTTTTAAATTCTTGGTGCTCTCTGTTCACTACAGATCAGAAGCTGACTTTACTGAGCAAACGATTCACCAAGCGATAAAGGGACTCTCCAAATTTTATCATGCAATCGCCTTAGCCGATTCATTTCTCGACCAAGGTGTCAGCGTTGAGGACTTAGACTTAAATGGTGAGTTTAAACACGCTATTGATGAGGCTCAGGAGAATATTGATAAATCCATAAATGACGACTTTAACACTCCGGAAGTCTTTGCTAGATTCTATGAGATCGTCCGAATGTTTAACAACAAAACTAAGCCAGGCATGAAAGTGAACTCGACCGTTCTTGCTCAGGCTTACTTATTAAAAACTTTCCTAAAAACAAATGGAGAGCTACTCGCACTTTTTCAAAGCCCAGCAAGGGAATTTAATAGAGAATTAGACGACATTCTTTTAAAGAAGATGGATCTAAATAGATCTGAAATCGATGAGCTAGTGGAAAAACGATGGACAGCTAAGAAATCTAAGGATTTCGAATCAGCAGATATGATTCGTCAAAAGCTCACAGATATGGGTATTAGTGTGCTCGATACGGCCGAAGGCTCCACCTGGGAAGTCACCAAATAAGCTTAGTTAAACTCCATGTTCCACCAAGTAGTTAATTCAGAACAAGGCGAACTATTCTTATTACCACATCGGTTTCCACCACCATGGGCATCCATACCAGCAGCTTTATCAATAAGCTTATTCACGGTAGAGGTACCGCCCTTGGCTGGTGATGGAGTTAACAAGCCCACAAAGTGTTCTTGATAATTAATATTGTGACAACCACCGCAACTGGTTTGCAATCGTGGTCGAACATCAGACATATAGTAATCAAAACCTGGGTCTCCAGCTTGACCTAACTTGTAGGCCGTATAAGCTCTTTCAACTCCTACTTGGTCAGCCGCATTGGTTCCACCAGCATAAACGTAAAGTGTATGTTGATTCCCATCTCTATATTGATCCGGAAGAGTAAAATCGAAGTAATGCCCTTCAAAACGGTCACCGACTGGACCAGTAAGATTCGCCATCATGGATCCAACATTGATTCCGGTACCGGCTGGTCCATCAATAAAGAAAGTCACTTCTAGAATTCTTGCACCGTCATTGGAGTCGGATGCGTAACCAATCACTCGACCGAGATCAGTCAATGACGTTACTGCAGAGGCCGCTATAGGCTGATTGCTTTGACCAAATTCTTCTTGCCACCAATCAATAACCTCTTTGCATGGAGATTGGTCAGAACCGGATCGACAACGATCACCACCGTCGTGGGCAATCACGTTACGCATCTTATTAAAAAGTTGATTGTTGGCAGGACCAACACCATCTGAAATTTTAGCTTTCATAGCATCGTAATTGTAAATAGAAAGAGTTGCTGTACCACCAAATCGCGGTTCGTTATGACAACCAATACACGAAGCTTCAAATGCTGCTTCGACATTATTTCTAAAAAAGTCTCTAAGTTCGGTATCGTTACGTGGGACTGGAGTTGGCGTACTACGGGGACCATTACCACGAGGTTCATTAGAATCTAAATCTAAATTGTTATTGAGTTTAAAACCAGGATCCACGACGGAGCAGTTCTGATAAGAAAGAATAAGAAAAAGACAAAGTCCTATTGCCAGATAATTTATCGACCTACCCATGAGTTCCCCGAAAATGTTTTTAGTAGTTAGCCCTTAACTACGAAATACTGCAACTTAAGGTCCACTTGATCCCTAAATTACTGCAGTCTCACCGCATATTTAGTGTACATTGAATGCCGGGTGTACAGCTCGACTTAAATTGAGTTTGTCTCAATTTGAGTCACATATTTTTTTAGAATAGGCTTTTTGCTTGCAACTGTTTTTCTTTTAGCCAAGTTGGATTAAAGATTCGATTGGCATATCGGCTTCCATGGTCGCAGAGAACCGTCACTATCGTCTTGTTATTTCCAGGAAGGGTTTTGGCAAACTCATAACTCGCTCGAACATTCAGGGCTGCTGAAGTCCCTACAACCAAACCAGACGACCTCGACAAATACGTGGCCATTTCGATCATCTCCTGGTCCGAAACCCTCAAACTGTCATCGATAGAACCATAGGCAAAATTCGATGTCTCACGCATGATTCCTATACCTTCGGTAATGCTCGATCCTTCGTTCACAAAGCTCCCGTTTTTGACAAACTCATAAATTCCAGAGCCCATTGGATCGGCCGCAATAACTTTTATGTCTTTGTTTTTTTCTTTCAAAAACTTTGAGGTTCCACCAATTGTTCCGCCGGAACCTACGGCAGCAATAAAGTAATCAACCCCACCCTCTGTTTGTTTCCAAATTTCTGGTCCGGTAGATTCGTAATGAAATCGAGCATTATCCGTGTTTTCAAATTGATTTGCCCATACAGCACCATCCATCTGGTCTGCGATACTCTTAGCCTGATGGTAAAAGTGATTTTGATCTTTAAATGGACAAGGTTTTACGAGCCTCAGATCGACATTGAGAGCTCTTAAATAGGCATACTTCTCTTCGGATTGATTATCCGGCATTGTGATAATCAGATTATAGCCACGCTCATTTGCCAGGGTCGCAAGCGCAATTCCGGTATTCCCTGCAGTTCCTTCGACGATGGTTGACCCTGTCTTTATTTCATTCCTGAGCTCAAAACCCTGGATTATTCCCTTTGCTGCGCGATCTTTAATACTTCCTGCAGGGTTTAGGAACTCCGCTTTTCCAAAAATTTTATGGTTAGTCTGCTCTGAGAGCTCTTTGAGATAGATCAGAGGTGTATTTCCTACAAGGTCCCATAGCGACGTCTCTCTCACACTTTACTCCCACTTTAAATCTATGAAAAAATTATGCTTCTCTATCCATTTGAAATTCTAGGTTAAAGAGGCACCCCTACCCATAAAAATGAATTTCCTTCATTCAGTTCTAGACCTTTGAAAAAAGGATTTACTGAATTTCATAGTCTAGGGAATTAAAAAAATTCCCCAGGACTCCTTAAAAAAATTCACACTTCAAGCAGACCTTTGACGAAAACTAATGCGTCGCGTAACTAACCTTCAACGACAACCCCCCTATGGAGGAAAATGATGAATAAAATTTTATTACTTGTTGCAGTTGCGTTTTCTCTTTCTGCTCACGCTGGTCAGGTTAAAAAGCAAAACGGAAATGGTGAAGGCCTTATTAACAAAATCGTTCGCGAAGGCGGATGCCCAGTAATGGGTGGAGTTCCTTTCTCTAAGGTCTAGAACTGAATGAAGGAAATTCATTTTTATGGGTAGGG
>CAZFYV010000121.1:0-9771 GCA_964523195.1 uncultured Pseudobdellovibrionaceae bacterium | reverse complement strand
GATAAAATCTTGCATACCATTTTGGAATGAAACGGTACCTCTGATTTTTGGTCGTTTCTTTTTCTCACGAAGTAACACCGGACCAAATATAAGGTCTGCATCAAGGCTACCTGTATCAGAGCCATAAATTCCTTGAAGAGCTGGCAAGATGACGTTTTCGGTAACTTGCTTACCTAAAACTCTATGCCCCCAGGCTTCCACAGTCTCCTCAGACTGGGGATGTAAATGTTTTTTTGAAAACAAAAATCGATAACCAAATTTAAACAAACTCGACAACTCACCAAAGCGGATTGGAAACGACTTTGGCTTGCCCCTATAAATGTATCTCTTTTTATTTTTCCCTAGTGGTTTAAGAAGGTTTACTCCAATTTCTCTACAAATCTCCTCTAGTTCCACTGAGTTTAAAATACCATTGGCCGCAGTTTCAACGAGCCCGTATTCAGTTTCGTAACTTCCTATCAACCCACCGCTTCTTTGGGTCATTTCGAAAAACTCAACATCAATACCTTTGTTCACTAAGTAGTAGCCAGTGACCAGACCAGCAAAACCAGCACCAATAATTTTAACTTTAGGATGCGAACTACTCATTAAGGATCTGTTCCTTTTTTATAAGTCCTGCCTTGAGAGCGATAAACAAGGGTGAAAAGTGTTTTAAATATTGATCTGAGATTTCCCAATCTCGATTCATTGCCTTCAGTTCTTCTAAACTATAATTGAGAACTTGATTTGTTGTTTGATTTGCTAAAAGACCTGCTTCTGAATAATGGCCCACCTTTTCTACAGCAGTATGCCCTCGCTCTATCTCTCTTTGATAGACCGGTAAAGCACTATAATTTCTAGATACTCGGTCTACCCCCATAGATTGCGCTCCAACTCCGAAGCCCAAAAGGGTATCCATTTTAAACGGATAAAGGCCGCTCAAATCTTTACTGATCCTAGACTCCGATTTAGACCAAGGGAATTTTGCCGTTTCATTTTTTACCCAGGCCCCAAAGCCAAGTGGAGTATAGCCAAGTTTCACTAGCTGCTCGATCCACATTTGCTCCCACGATCCAACTTGCTCTTCACTGGGAATATCCTTTGAAGAATACGACTTTTGATGATCCTTGAGCCAAGGAACCTGAATAAAACGATTTATCACGACTTCATCTGGAACCATTTGCTTTAATAAATTCAAGTTTTCAGCTTGGCTTTGATCGTTTTGACCTGGCAACCCAAGCAGCCACTCCACCTGAAGAGATCCTTTTTGTTCAGAAAGTTGCTCACAAACTGTTTCCAAAAGGACTCTATCCGTCCTTCTGCCGATCAACTTTTGAACTTCAGAATTAATATCCACAAGGGCTAACTTAAACTGGCTAAAGCTATGATCTCCAAAAAACTCAATATGCTCATGAGAGCAGTACCTGGGATCAATCTCGATAGTCGTATAATGATCAACGGATTCATCGACAAAAAAGGTCTTTAAAAGTCGCTTTAAACTTTTTGTTGAGAAGAAGGTTGGCGTCCCCCCTGCTAACACAAGTCTCTTTGCTTTCATTTGAAAATCTTCGCCAAATCGATGACGTTTTTCAATTTCAAGAAGTTTAATGTATCGGTCTTCCCATGAGTGATCACCTGTTATTGAGGTATTGCACCCACAAAAGGTACAATAACGCTCGCAAAAGGGCAGGTGAACGTAAACGGAGTAAGGTCCAATAGAATCATCTATCACCTTCTGGTCTGGAAGATCCGAGTTTTCATCCATTGATTCCCACTCAATTTTTGAATGGGCACTGGAAAGCATCTTATTTGCTTTTTCATTTAAACTCAGAAGTCGAGAAATCTCGCTCATCCAAAGAACTCTCTCACTCGTTGTACGAAAAATCGTACGTTTTCTTCAGGAGTCTTAGGCAATACTCCATGACCTAAACCACAGACCCAACCTGCACGCTCGTCTTCTGATAACTTAGCATATTGAGTTAAGTACCGATCGAGCTCAACTTTGAACTCTTGATGGCTTAGAAACAACATACCCTGATCGAAGTTTCCTTGAACAAAACCAGGTGTTTTCTTCTCTTTCAAAATTCTTGTTAAATCATATCTGTGATCATAACCCAAACCAGCTAGGGGACTCCCCTTTCTAAAAAATGGATTGTCCACATGGTCGTCAGTTGTTTGCTTCCCGTAATAGGCCACTCGACCAGCAAAATCTTTCGCCATTTCCTCAAGGTAAGGCAAAATTTGTCGCTGATAAACTTGAGGATGAACTTCACCGGCTGCAGTATCGAAAATCATTACAATTTCGGCACCAGCTTCGAGCTGAAGGGCAATATTTTTCTTAAGAAACGGAACCATTTTCTCACAAAACTTAGGCCACAAAGACAAATTCGCTTTGGTCTGGATGAGGCCCCCTTTATGGGATCCCTCAACGGCGTATCCAAATAAAGTCCATGGTCCACCAACAAAACCAATCAAACTTTTATCATCGGGCAAAACTTCTCTAGTTTTATGGAGAGCCTCAGCTTGAAACTCGACCCCTGCAATGGCCTCATCTGGATTAGCCAATTTACCAATTGTAGTCTGATCTAAATTCCAAGCCAATGAAGGTGCCGGGTTATAGTCTAAGCCCATACCCAAAGATTCTAAAGGGAACAACAAATCACTAAAAAGTATTGAGACGTCAAAATCGAAATCTTCAACCGGACCCAATGCTACTTCCGCAGCTAGTTCTGGCTTTTTACAAAGATCCATAAAAGAATGCTTCGCTCGTCGCTCTTGATAGTGTGCATGATAACGACCCGCTTGCCTCATAAACCAAATCGGTGGCACAGCCTGAGCTACTCCATTAAGTGCATTTTCAAACTTTTTATTATGAATTTTCGCCATCTTTACCTTCTTGCCATTGGTATCCGACGCCCCTCACAGAGCGGACTAGATTCCCAGCTGTATCGTCAATGACCTGACGTATACGTACAATTGAATTATCCACTGTGCGGTGACTCGGAAACTTATCCTCACCAACTAAATTATCTAGTATTTCATCTCGACTTAAAACTTTCGGAGACTGCTCTATGAGAAGTCTCAATAAAGCAAAATCCCTAGAAGAAAGCCGAACATCCTTTGCCTTGCTTCCCTCAATAGTTTGATCGTCGAAATTAATTTTAACACCGTTTACACTCATCACATTGGGCGCTCGCTTATGAGCCTCCAACACATGATCTATTCGCATTAATAATTCTTTGAAGTGAAAGGGCTTTGGAATAAACTCCTCAGCTCCTAATTCAAATCCTTCAAGTCTATTTTCAGCTGTGTTCATGGCGGTCATAAAAATAAATGGAAGCTTGATCTCTTCCTTTACCCATTTTGCCAAATCCATACCTGAACCGTCTGGCAAACCAATATCTAAAATAAGCAAACTAAACTGTGCCCCACCAGACAAAGCAGACTTAGCCTCATTAATAGACTTGGACCATGTTACATTAAAACTTTTTGTTTCTAATAGCTCGACGAGTGCTTCCCCAAGAGAGTTATCGTCTTCGACCAGGAGTACCGATTTCATGAGGCCTTCGCTCCTGTTAGAATTAACTTTGCTTGAAATCCATGATCCACTTGAGGAAACTCTAATTCACCTTTCATTTGCCTTACAAGATCTCGAGATAAAAATAAACCAATCCCACTACCAACATCATTGGCAGAATCTAACATTTTGATTCCTAAAGATTCAAAATCCCCTGCAAAGCCTTTTCCGTTATCAGAGACTAGTACTTCAACTTTTTGATTTTCTCGCTCTAATATTGATATTTCTACTTCTGTAGCTTCTCCGTGTCTCAAGGAGTTTTGCAGAAAATTTTTGAGAACAATGAGCAACACCCGCCTATCCGCTCTCAATTGGTATCCCTGGGTCCAAACAATCTTCAACTCTGGCCACTGATAAGTAAGAGACTTCATTAGCTCGTCTAGATCTATATCTTGCATAAACATTCGACCCTCTTCAGCCTTAGACAAAAAGAGTGAGTTTTCTAGCTGAAGTTCCAGGCGCACAGTATCTTTAACAAGGTTCTTAGTGAGCTTCGAAAGTTTATCATCGGATTCAAGATTAGCCTCTAAGCCCTCAGCTCTGAGGCGCAAACTCGCTAAGGACGTTTTTACATCGTGAGTGAAAGCAGCAAAGAATTGCCTCAACTGATTTGAACGCTTTCTTTCCAAAAGAATGTAATAGAGAAGAGCGATTCCGCCAGCAAACAGAAGAAAGAACAGAAAGGTCCCCTCCTGAACAAGCATGCGCTGTTGCCTTGCTATTGTAGAGCTAGCGTCACCTAAAAGTTCAGTAATCTTCTCTAGCTGGTCAATACTGAATATAATCCACCAACTTGCAAGAGAAATACTCGTTACAAACCAAAGAACGACTGCAATGACTTGTTTGTTCTTACTAATTTTCATAGACCTCAGCAAAGGCAAGCTTTAGTTTTTCAGAAGCTTCTTTCAGAACTTCTCTCGTATGAGCATGGGAAAGAAAACCAACTTCAAATCCACTCGGAGCTAAATACAATCCCTGCTTTTCACAAGCATGAAACAATTCTTTAAACTTATTTCCATGAGTTGTCGGTATATCATTTAGACTTCGTGGTTGAGGAGCGTCTCCTCCGTACATCCAAAAGAGTGATCCTTTTCGAATCATTCGTACTGGGTAACCGCGTTCATTCAAAAAGCTATTGAGGTCCGCTTCAAACTCTTTACCCCGAGTCTCTATTGATTTTAAAACTTGATCTTTCTCCAACTTATTCAAAGTGGCAAGCCCAGCACACATACCAACTGGATTAGCACTCAGAGTACCTGCCTGATAGACAGGTCCACTTGGAGCCACCATATTCATCAGATCTTCGCGGCCGCCATAGCAACCCACAGGAAAACCGCCTCCAATCACTTTGCCATAACAAACCAGGTCAGGAACAATACCCGTGTCCTCGGCCATTCCCCCGACTTTTATTCTAAATCCGGAAATGACTTCGTCAAAAAGTAATAATGATCCGTTTTCTTTCGTTCGTTTTGCGACAGCCTTTAAGAAATCTAAGGTTTGAATAAGTAAGCCGTAATTTGCTGGCAAAGGCTCCAAGGCCACCATAGAAATATCAGCCCCATGTTCATCCATCACCTTATTGAAGGCGTCGAGATCATTCAGCGGACATACCAAAGTGTTAGATGCAGCTTGTTCAGATACGCCGGCGGAGTCACTAGCGGCAACGCCCGCCAATCCAGAACCGGCCTTAACTAGCAAGGCATCAACATGCCCATGGTAACAGCCTTCAAATTTTAATACTTTTTGTCTTCCAGTCGCTGCTCGAGCCAAACGCAATACGCTCATCACGGCTTCGGTTCCCGAGTTAACAAAGCGTAATTTCTCTACCCAAGGTATTCTGTGAGTGATCCACTCAGCGAGCTCCAAAGAGTAGGGTTCGCAAGCACCGAAGGTCCAAGCTTTATGAAAAATACTCTGAACAGCCTCAGCCACATCTGGATCTCTATGACCTAGGATTAAGGGACCAAAAGACTGACAAAAATCGATATACTTTTTTCCTTCGACACTCCAAAGGTAAGGTCCTTCTGCTTTATTAAAAAATATCGGCTCGCCACCAACACTTTTGAAAGCCCTTACAGGACTATGAACACCACCAGGTGCGACTTTTAAACATCTCTCAAATAGTGACTGTGATTCTGTCATCTCTCTCAAACTCCCTTGTTCACATAATCCAACCATTGCCGATAGCTTAAAAAAGGATAGGGTCTTAGCCCTAGAGATTTTAAGTGTTCCATCGTATGACCGGGTCCACAGGCGTGAATAATATCTTGATTTTTAGGCAGTCGAGGCGACAAGGCCTCGAACATTGACTTACTTGTCCAAAAAATATGGGTTACTCCATCAAAATTCACTTCGAACGGATCGAACTGTAACTTATAGGTTCCAATGTCTGAAGACTTTGAAACGGCGCCTTGATGAGTGAGCTTGATCCAATTGGGTTGAATCCCTAACAAAGATCTAAGCCTCTCATCTTCGTTTTCGCCTAAACTTTCAGCGCTACCATTAACCCAAACACCGCGATCAGCCAACTTCTTCCATGTCGCCAAACCAGCTGTCCAAATAATCGTTTTCTCTGGTAATACCCAATGCTTGGGCAAAGCTGAATGTTTAGCAATCCATATCTGCGCCACACCAGCCTCGAAGGCCTTTGGCAAAGCTGTCGCGACATCAGTTCGATAAAAAAGACCCTGATAATCTTTTTTCGATTGTGGCCAGATATTTTCCCTACTCACTGGCATAGGCATTTTTTCATCAATAACAATTTCTTGGGTAGAAAACGCGTCCTGGTTGTCAGGTAAGCCTCTGGCAAAACGAACAGTGCCATAGCTGCGTCGAAGCTGATTCATTCCCAATTTTTGATGGCACCCTCCACCAAAAGACTTCAAGTACTCTCTTTCCCACCGAACATCTGCAAACGTTTTTTCGCAGTGAATTTCATCAAGATAAGGTTTTAACTCCTCGAGCTTTGAGTCATGAACTTCAATCGCTAGAGCACCTTGAGCCGCCGCAGTTGGATTTAAAGACAAAGGCAACACCATCCAATAACACTGAGACAAAACTGATTTAATCGCACCTTGCACATCTAAGAACTCTTCTTCGTGGGCAGCAAGTAGACGATCTATCGCCGCCTTGGCGACAATTATTCCATCCGCATCTGAATCCACCATTTTCTTAAGTCGAGTTGGGATATTACCTCGCACATCAGTAAATTCTAAATGCTCAATTTCGTGTGGCAAAAGAGTCTTCAACAAAGGATTTAGATTATAGGCTCGCCGAGGTGACGAGGTCATAATCTTAACTTTAGGATTACCAAGGGACTCTTGTTTGAAAACCAACAAATCCCGCATGTCTTCACGTTCTTGAGTCGCAACAATTGAACTCTCTTTGCGCTCTTCTGTTGGCAAATCTTTCCAGGAGTGAACAACCATATCGACTTTGCCATTTTTTAAATCCTGTTCAAAGTCTTCAGTAAATACTCCTTTTTCAGGCATCTTCCACAAAGGATCAGTTAGGTTTTTGTCTCCCAAACTTTCTTTGAAATAATATTCGATTTCTAAATCTTTGAATTTTGTTTTAAGGGCTTTACCAACGCGATAGGCTTGCAACCTGGCAAGATCACTTTTTCTAGAACCTATGATGTAAGTTGGCATAAGTCGTCCCATCCAAATGGCTTGTACTCTATTTCTTTAGCACGACTTGCGGTTAAATCTAAGATTTCTTTTTGCGCTTGAATGCGAAAATTCTTTTGTTTTTCTTTGTTGCTCTTGATTTTCGCAAATACGCCTTTTAGGTCGATAACCTGACTGAAGTGAGTTATTGGGTCCGCCTCACACTCTCCTCTTAAATCGATCACCAATTCAGGGGAGAAATTACGTTTTTTAGACCAATCAAGTATTTCATGACTACTCATCGGAGCAGCCACCACCAAAACGCTAGAGTCCTGCGCCATGCTCGTACTTTCGAGCAAGGATTCAACTCTTAGTTTTGGGAATTCATTAATGAAAGCCTGAACTTTTTCTGGAGTTCGGCAATGAACTTTCAAATCACCCTTCGTCTTCGTAAGCCAAGGGAGCATTTCTTTAACTAATTGCCCTGCACCGATGATATGCATATGCTGCAGGTCCCTTGTTTCACGACGCACAACGCTTCCGTAGGACTGACCACCCCTTCCAAGTAGGTGATTCTTCCTGACCACTTTGGCATCAGTCGTCAATTGACGGAATAGCTTCTTGAACCAACTGTTCCAAAGCTGATCTGAGCTTTCAAATTCAGCTGTGGCCTGCTTAAACTGACCAAATACCTCAGTCTCCCCAAATAGAGGGGAATGAAGTCCACAAATAATTTCAAGAATTCTCTGATAGGCAGGAGCTCCCAAAAGAACCTCTGTATTGGGATCCTCGGGCAACTTAAAGTCCCAGTCTCTCCACCCTACGACAAAACTACGTAGGCAGGTTTTCAATTGGAACCACTCTTCATTCGGGTCTAAACCATCAATGAAGCTCTGGTCACTGGAACCACTGTGGTGCAAAAGGACTAGGTCATTTATCAACATGTTTTCAATATAGTCTAAACGAGTCTCCGAAGTGTCACAGAAGTGTCACGAGAGCAAATTTGTAAAATCTTTAATGATTTAGAGCGTTAAAGCATTGTAATCATCGACTCTGCACAGGTTTTTAACATTAAAATGTTTAGTTATGAAACACTGTTTATTTTTTGTACTATCCATTTTACTCGTCTCCTGTATGCCAGGTGGGAATTCCGTAGACATCGACACGGTCAATAAACCTCCCAAACAGGATCGCCTAGAAACCCGTTTGCAAAAATCAAAGCAAACTCAAATCTCGGATCATATTTTCCAGATCCAGAAAGCTCGAAGAGTGCTGGGCTTGGTTTTAAATCCACCCACTGAAAACATAAAACTTCAATGCTTGGACATCGTGCAAGTTTCAGAAGAAGAGTGGGACTTAAATTACAACTGTTTGTTCGAATCAAAAGACTTCGACTCTGACTCCGAATTGTTAGTTCGTTTGAGAGGCACCGAACGCTTAAATCTTCGCTTCCAGCGCCTCGACAGTTTGAGTTTAGTTGTAACAACTTATCCGAAACGATTTCCGAATCGAACTCTCGCTCAGTACGACGTAACTCGAACTTGGAGAGTTTTGAAACAAGATACTGATAAAGATTTAAATGATATCTATACTGTAGAGCATCGATGGCTTCTTTCACCCCTAGCAAGTAATCGCACTCAACATATGGACCTGACTGAACTCAATCAAAGACTTAACTTCGTGGTCTCTAGTGAAGATCGAAAAGTAAAAGCTCTAGGATCACCCATCGAGTCAAATTTGCGATTTGACTGGAGGGTCACCAACGGCAAAAAGATTGAATTCCACAGTGGTATGCATCGACTCAGCTCAGATGCTCCAGCTCTCTTCCAAGGTAGTTGCTCTTGGCCCGTGGGAGATTGGGAGTTTGATATAAATGTCGATCAAGAAACTAAGAAGCGTAAAGGTGCCTTGAGAATTTCAGAACAATCCATGATCGATCGCAAAACTGGCAAAAGATGGTCTGCTTCACAGAATTGCTTTTCTGAAAATGGGATGGACTGGATTGACTTTTAAACCATGACTGACAATACGGATCTTCTCAGAGAGATTGCGACAAAGATAAAGTCGGCGTCTAAAGTAGGAGTCCTAACTGGTGCTGGAATTTCAGCTGAAAGTGGGGTCCCAACCTTCCGCGATCCGGGTGGGCTATGGGATAAATATCGACCAGAAGATCTTGCCAACGAAAACGCTTTTCGAAGCGACCCAGAGTTGGTTTCTAATTGGTATCATTTTAGACGACAAAAAATTCTGTCCGTAAATCCAAACCCCGGCCACCTGGCCCTTGTTGAACTGGAAAAGATAGTTGCCGAGTTTTTGCTGGTTACTCAAAATGTGGATCGACTTCACCAGAGAGCAGGACAAAAAAATGTGATCGAAGTTCACGGCAGTATCGTGGAACAAAGGTGCATTGAATGCGGCACTCCGGCCGATGACGAACAGATGAAAATTACCGAAGGCATTGTAAATTGTCATAAATGCGAGGGGTTGATGCGACCAGGAGTCGTATGGTTTGGCGAAAGCCTTCCTCAAAAAGCCATTTCAGACGCATTTGAATACGCTCAACACTCAGAAGTCTTTCTAGTCGTTGGAACTTCAGGAGTCGTCTAC
>CAZFYV010000120.1:0-9843 GCA_964523195.1 uncultured Pseudobdellovibrionaceae bacterium | reverse complement strand
ACCGTTCAAAAGAAGTCTGCTGAATATTGACCCTAATGCAAATCCTTACAGTAACTACTTTTGGTCGATTAATGGTAAAGAACTCAATATAAATAACCTCATCGAAGAATTTGTAACCCCCCTGGCGGATCCTCGACTCCACCTCGTACTAAATCTTGCTCGTAAAGGTGATTATTCCGAAACCCTTTTTCTAATGAGCGAAAATATTGAGAAGCAGTTAGAGACAGCAGTTTCCATGATAATGGACGATTTTAATATGGTAGATTTTGACAACTCGATTGAGGACTTAGAAACAATTTATCTCTCTGATACTTTTCAAAGAGCGTTTCCATCTACAGACCAAAATGACCTAAGAAACTTTTTAGTTAAAAATATAATAGCTGAAAATTACGACTTTGATCCTCAGCAAATCTTAGAGAAAAAAGCCGATGGCTCTTACCGTTGGATCATAGAATGGACCCCAGCTGACAAAGAGCTTAACAATGGAGTATTTTAATGAGTAACCTCAACAGCTTCATAATCATATTTGCAGTTTTGTTGGCTAATCTTGGATCTGCACAAGAAATTAAATCTAAAGCTGATTATAATTCAAATAAAGTCGAGAGTTTTGACCTTGATTTCAAATCTTCACTTAGAAATACAAGTAATGCTCTAAAACTTCCTATCAATGGTCCTTCAGGAACATCTTTGGACGTCGAACTTCAAATTTTTAAAGATTTCTTTATCAACAACGACAATATCCTAAGCGTTTTCGCCGCTGGAACAATTTCCGAGTATACCGAAAGCGATATCAAAGAAATCGCAAACCAAAACCAAGTGCAAATTGGTGCGAACTATATGTACTTCCTTAATGACCACCTAAGTTTCTCTATAGAGGGTGGAATCTCTAGTTTTGATGGGCGCCAGATTGACTTTTCAAATATCGAGTCGACTCAAGGAATAGACAGTCGGTACAGGCAGTCTTTAATTGGTTTCAATGCAAACTGGGATATAGATGACAAGAACACTATTGAAGCTGGAGTAAAGCAGCTCGATCGAGATGACACTACGATTACCTTTGATGAAATTGGCACCCAATTTAAAGATAGTCGATCCGGCCTCGAGTACTACTCAAAATACACACGTGAGATTGGGTTCGACCAGAAACTAGAAATCAAAGTTTCTGAATCAAACAAAAACTATGACGAACGCCCTGCTAAGTTCTCCCAAGGAACACCCGGGGCGACCAATCCAATGTTAAAAATGTCCACAACAGCTGCGGACATTAAGTACAAATTTCTATTTTTTGGAACTGAGCTCACAATTGGTAGTCAATTGGGACTAGTTAAAGATGAAGTTTTCGCTGCTGAGGATGCCCTAACTAGTGGGATAAATATAACTTCGAAGATCAATATTTCTAGTAACCTGAAAGTAGAGTCAAAGTACTCTCGGTCGGTTCAGGATTTTGATACCTTCATCGCAACACCGATTCTAAATCCAAATAATTCGGAACTAAGAAGTGACATCTTAACTCACTATTCAGTGAAGCTTGAATATAGCTTTACACCTTTGACAGTTTTTACTCGTTACTTTGACGATCAACAGATTTCTAACTACTCAATAGTGTCTTTTCGCGATCAAGGATTCGCCATGGGATTGGAGTACGAACTATGAGAACTCTTCTAATTACGATTTTGACTTGCACTACGGTGCTTTTGATTAGTTCCAAAAGTTATGCCTCTGGAAATGCTGGAGGTGGTTCAGGTGGCTCATCTGCAGGTGCAGGTGGAGCAGGCGGAGGACAACTAAGCAATGATTCCTCGGCTTTTAAAGTAGAAGAAGCTAGAAAACGTCTAAGAGAAAGAATCAAAAAAAAGAGACTTGCTCAAAATAAGAGCATCAATTTTGATCACAACTTCCCAGTATGGTCTAAACTTCTAAGTAGCTTTATTGTTCCAACAAAAGATGGCAAATCGACTCAAGTTGATTACCAAAATTTTGATCTGAATAAACTCCAAAAGTTAACAGCTAAATGGAAGTCATTATCGCAAGAGCAATTCAACACATTTTCGAAACAACAAAAGCTTGCTTTTATCATCAATCTCTACAATGCGAAAACTATAGAGGTGATCATTTCTAGTGAGAAATTCAAATCGGGTGATATGAAGTCAATTAAAGACCTCAATGACGGATTCCCTAGTTTTACGAACGTATGGCAAAAGAAGAGATTTGTTCTCTTCGGTGAACCTCGAAGTCTTGATGATCTAGAACATGCAATGGTTAGAGGATCAAAAGAGTTAATGGACCCTAGGATTCACTTTGCGTTTAATTGTGCCTCAATTGGCTGCCCTGCCCTCTATAAAGAACCATTTATTGGCAGCAAAATAGACAGTCAACTCGAAGACGCTACGAAACTGTTTCTGTCAGACAGATCACGAAATAGATTTGAAAATAACCGACTTTACTTATCTGAAATATTTAAATGGTATGAAAGTGATTTTTCTATAAAAAGTGGCCAACTTTCAACACCAAAAGAATTTATTAAAAAGTATATCAACGTATTCCCTCAGGAGTCGAGATCTCTCATCTCTAAGGGTGATTACGATATAAGTTATTTAGATTACGACTGGAACCTTAACTCAAAGGACAGGGTTCAGACAGGAGATTTAAAATGAAACTCATTATAACTTCATTGATTCTTAGTTTAGCTGTAAGCGCCGAGGCTCAATCCAACACATTTAAGCCTTTTGCCGATCTACTATCCAATTATGTTTTGGAGAACAATTTAGAAAACGGAGGCTATGAAACTGCTTTCGATTATGCCTCAGCGAAAAATGATGCAAAAACATCTCGAATCCTAAGAAGACAAGATCAAATTCTCAAAAGATTTGATACTAGCACTCTTACGACCAAAGAAGCTGCTAATGCCTTCTACATCAATGCCTATAACTATTTTATGATTACTAAAATCATTAAAGATGGCTTTAATAATGGCGTCGTCGTAGACGGAGTGAAATCTTTTGGGAGTCTTCTCAACCCATTCAAGGTTTTTACGCAAAAAGAATTTGATATTGGTGGGAAACTCCACTCTTTAGATGAAATTGAAAAAGAAATTCTTCTTGGGTCAGATTTCAAAAGCAAGGGATGGAAAGACGCCAGAGTCCATTTTGCTGTCAACTGTGCTTCAGTAGGCTGCCCTCCACTGATCCCTCAAGTTTACGATGCGTCGACTATTGATGCGGTTTTAGACGACAACGTGAGAAAAGCATTTAAGACAAATCGTCACCTACAAATCGATGGAAACACACTAAGACTTACTAAACTTTTTGATTGGTACGAAAAAGACTTCACTGACGAAGCTGGGTCCATCAAGGCATATATCAAGCCTTACCTAGATGCTTCTAAGCAGTCCGGCCTGGATAAAACGAACAGAATCCGTTTTATCAACTATGACTGGTCTTTAAATATTCCAGCCAATTTCTAAAAGACCTTCTAGATAGGCTCGGCAAGTCTCCGGGCCTATTTTCTTCTTTTATTGTGTTTTTTCTTTTTGTTAGGACCAGATCCACCAGTTTTCTTGGATGTTTTCTTTCCACCTGGTCGACTTCCTCTCTTGCTCGACGCTTTTTTCTTTGACGCCTTTTTCTTAGGTCTTCTGAAAGGATTTGGCTTACCCTTGTCTTTTGCTTTCTTAGAAGTACCAGAACCTTTACTCGCCTTCTTAGGGCCAGCTGGGACCTTGCGTGGCTTACCGTCCTCAGGAATATCGTCTCCAAATATATCTTTCATACTCGGAGTTGTCTTCTCTTGAGGAGGCTTTGTGCTTTTAGAACGACGACTAGAGAATTCTCTATTTTTGTCGCGGCCTGATGATCTACTTCTTTTGTTTCGATCAGAAGATCCACCACGTCTATTTCGGTCAGAAGATCCACTTCTTTTATTTTTTTGCGAACGACCGCCACCATTAGAGGTACTAGCAGATTTCTTAGAACCTTTGCTCGGCATCTCTATCTCACAGTCTACAATCTCGTACTTTTTAGCCAAACGATTCCATGCTCTCACTTCATTGGGCATTACAAAGCTGACAGCTTCACCTTCAGCTCCATTTCGAGCGGTACGTCCAACTCTATGAACATAGTCTTCTTCCTGCATTGGAAGATCATAATTGATGACATGCTCTACATGGGGAACATCAAGACCTCTAGCCACGATATCGGTGGCCACAAGTACTCTTGCATTACCCTTTTTAAATTGCTGAATCGAGCGACTTCTCTGAGATTGATTACGTCCACCATGAATAGACTCTACTTCAACGCCATAACCTTTAAGGTACTTCATAAGGCGATCGGTTTTGTACTTGGTCTTCATAAAAATAATTACTGAGCCTTGACGTTTACTGAGCTCATCTAGGACTTTTTCATCTTTTTCTTTTAATGAAACCTTCACCACCGATTGCTTAACTCTCGAAACCGGCTTTGAATCTCCTAAAGATACAGACTCTGGGTTTTTCAAATAGGCAGCCATTAATGTTTTTACTTTTGTATCGATCGTTGCTGTAAAAAAGCTTGTGTGACGCTCTTTCGGGAGAAACTTTAAGATTTCTCGAAGCTGAGGAGCAAACCCCATATCGATCATACGGTCACCCTCATCAAGGACCACATTATCAACTTTGTGAATCTGAACAGTATTGCGTTTTAAGTGATCAATCATTCTTCCCGGAGTGGCAACGATCACTTTTGGTTTCTTTTGAAGGGCCTTAAACTGTTTTCGAATATCTTGACCACCAATCAATAGCGCTACACTAAAATCTTTTTCCTGCCGTACTAATATTCGCAAGAAATCGATCACTTGCTCTGCCAACTCTCGTGTCGGCAAGAGAATCAATCCTTGGCTTTTCGGGTTTTGCAATATTCGAGTAACCATTGGAAGCAAATAAGCCGCGGTTTTACCAGATCCAGTTTCGGCACAAGCCATGAGGTCGCGGCCTTTCATAAGAACAGGCATAGACATTTGCTGAATCTCAGTCGGCTTTTCAAATTTGAGTCTTTTGAGAACGCCTTGCAAACTCTCTGGAAGGCTTAAGTCTTCAAATGAAGTCATGGAAATATCTCTCTTGGAAGGTCCTATCACAAACGGACAACAAGCGAGTTTTCCATTTATCCCTGAAAGGAGTGTTATTAAGCTAAGTGCTAGGTTTTACTGTAATTTATGCGTCATGTCAAGAATGGCCGTTATTAATCCTCAAAAGGAGGCTCAACGCTAACGTCTTCGAACTGAGTCGGATTAATCCACTTCCCGGAGCCCTTTTCAACCTCCACACTGAATTCCCAATAGCCATTTTTAGCATTGAGGTCCACTTGGAAATTTCCATTGTCGAGTTTGGAGATTTGAATAAATGCTTCGTCTTTTAATCTGAATAGGCCCGCAGAATAGTCGCCAAAACTACTTTTTTTGCCCTTGCCGTTGGCTTTGAAGGAAGAATCGATAAACTTGATTTCAGCAATAGAAACTTGGTCCGAATTAGAACACAAAACTAAAAGATACTCTTCTTCTTTATCGATATCATTCATACAAAAGCTAATTTAACAAACAAATGATCAAAGTCATCAACTACTGGTTCTCCCCAGCCGCTCAAATCTTAAAAAGTTGACCAGGTAAGGAATAAATTCGACAAATTTCGAAACACTTTAAGGATAATCCATAATCAGATTGGACCTAGACTCCGATAAAATCTAGAGAAGACTATGGCGAATTTAGACTTTATCAAATTGAAACAAAGGGTTGATGAACTGATCCGCAACGGTAATGCCATTGCGGCCAACGATCTACTATCAACCGTTAAGACCACTCAACTTTCTAAGGAAGATCGACCAAGCTTTTCAGCTCTTGCAAGACGCCTCAATCAGCCTGAACTAGCTTTAAAAGTTTTGTGGAAGCAGGTTTATGGGGGCAATAAAGCCTCAACTGAAGAAGTTCTCGAATGCGCCAATGCTTTAAGGGTCTTAGGAGTATCCAACCAGGCCTTAAAATTGTTAAAGAACCTGCCAGAGTCATACGATTCCCAAAAGTCCATAGCTTTTTCCCATATACATCGCTGGGAGTATAAAGAAGCTGCGAATCACCTCCTTAATAGCTTAAACTTCAAAGACCTCACTGAACGACAAACGGATCTTGCCAAAGTTAATTTGGCTGGGTGTTATGTTTTTGGAGAAAACTATGAGCAGGCCGAAAAGATACTTTTTGATCTCCAAAAAAGTGAGCTCAAAGATCGCAACTGGCTGTTATGGGCCAACACATTAGAACTGCAATCACAAATTCAGTTTAGTCAAGGACGTCTAGAAGAAGCGCAGAAGCTTCTTAATAGCATAAGAAGTGAAAGTAAAAACCCTGTTCCAATTATAAAGCTATTTATCGACAAATGGGATTTACTAATTAGCCTTTCAAAGGGAGATATCTATTCGAAAGATAAGGCCATAACAGAGTTTTATAAAGAAATTAGGTCTCTAGGACATTGGGAGACACTTAGACATTTTGATTTTCATCTAGCAAATTTGACTAATGAAACTCAACTCTTAAACTATGTCTACTTTGGGACTCCCTACGTGCAATTTAGAGAAAAGTTCTCAGAGAAGAAAAAACACCTTGATTCCTCTTTTACTTGATCAAGTAAAGGAGCTAACTCTAAGATCTTCGACTGCTACTCTGATATATTTGAAATCTCCAAACTGGGGCATAATAGCCACAGACTATTCCTCCTCCTTTGTTCAGACTTCTATCGCCCAAGAACCAGCGCTGAGCTTTTCGACAAACTATTCACGGACGAACTATATAACCCTGAATCAGGAAAAAAACGCATTCAAAACGCAATACGCCGCCTCAAAGAAGATTTAGAAGAATCGTCTTTTGATGTTGAGATCAAAGCTACAGAAAAAGGTTATAGATTGAGACCAAAAAAAGAAAACTCAATCAGAATTCATCACCATATGAACTTTGAAAATAGAGAGGATCTTGTTCTACAGATGATAAAGGACTCTTCACCACAAAAAGATCTGAATCTCAAATCATTAAAAAACATAATCCCATTTGATCGCTTTCAGTGGAATCGGGTTCTCAAAAAGCTAAACGAACGCGGACTCATAACCTCCCAAAATCAAGGGAAATCAAAAATATATAAGGTTGCATAGTCCTTTCAGCAAATAAGCGTGTTTCAAAACAATACAATATTCATGTGTGATTTCGAGGGCGGTTCCTCCCTTTGAATCTTGCTAACTTTGAATTGTGGCAATCGTCATAAAAAACATTGGGGGAACTATGAAAATCAATCTTTTAATCATAACTATTTTCGGTCTTTTATTAAACGCTTGTGGCGAAGGGGGAGTTGAAGCACAAAGTGTGGCTAACGCTCTTCAAGGGGAAGACAATCAACTTTACGGACTTGAGGCACTTGATGAAAGTGACCAAGAAATTGAAGTGCTCTCACAGGCGAGCCAAGCAGATGTCAATAGATGTAAGCAAACTAAGCGATGTCGAGGAATGAATCTAAGGTATGCTAACCTTAGAGGAGCTAACTTACAGAATGCAGACCTCAGGGATGCTGACCTTAGACACGCAAATCTATCTCTAGCTAACTTGACAAGAGCGGATCTTCGGTCGGCGAACCTAAACTACTCGAATATGATTGGAGTTCGAGCTTTCAGAGCTAATTTATCATATTCAAAAATCAGCTATGTGGAACTAGACAATGCTTTCATGTATGGAGCAAACATGAGTGACAGCCGTATTCATCACACTGATATGCGTCTTGCGAATCTGAATGCTTCTATTTTTTCTAGATCGAGTGTCCAATACTCAAGACTCGAGGGTGCTGAACTCAGAGACTCTATCGCTCCATTTGCTAACTTCAGCTACTCAAACCTAAAGTTCACAGATTCCAGGGGAATAAATTTGTTTCGCACTCGAATTGAATACGCCTTCTTAGGACATGGCGACTTCTCAAACTCTAACCTGAAGCAAGCAAACTTTAACTACACCTGGGTTCACCGAGCACGATTTACACGATCTGATAGAACAGGAGCTATCTTCACCTATACTCGAAGTAAAAATACTGCCCGATGGTAGTCATGCAATAACTCAATACCACCAACTTCACACTTCTCAAGCCGGCCCTCCTAATCCCAAGGAGGGCTTTTTCTCATTTTGAGACAAGACAACTTCACAACTTTTCCCCGACTTAGATGTTACTAATTCAAAGCTTGGTGGGAGCATAAATGAAAAAGCTAATAGTCTTATCTCTTCTGCTAATCACAGTTTGTGGTTGTGGGAAAAAACCGTTCTCAGTAGATCCGTCACTGAATAATCAAGAAGCCTTGAACGAAAATACAGAACACAACGGAGATACTAACACTCCAGACACTCCACAGGAAGAAGACATATTTCCAGAATATGTGGGTAAGCTTGAAACCCTGGAAGGTCATGGGGATATCTACTCTTACCTTGATGGAGACCAAGGCCTCATTTTATGCTTTCATGGAACATTTGGCTCGGCAGCGGGGTGGTCAAATGCGAATACTGAAAAAAACGACTTCTTGCAAGACTTGGCAAAAATAGGCTGGTCTTTTCTATGCCCCACGAGTTTAGACCGAAATATTAAGCAATGGAATCCCACAAACAACTCCACTAACTTAGATGTTATCAATGTCGAGAATATCCTGGAAAAGTTAAAAATATCGGTGAATATACCTCTATTAATTGTAGGCCATTCAAATGGAGGAGGCTTTTCATCAAGGTATGCAGTGTTCGCAACAAAGTTTATAAATATTCAGGCTATTCAGTTTTCAAATTCAACGGGATTGAGACGAATCCTAGAGGACCCTAGCTACAATTACCCTACACTCTTTAATTATACTGAAAGAGACGACATTGTTGATTCTTTGAGAGTTCGAGAGAATTTTGAAGTACTAAATCTTAAATTACCTAACATGGTTATTCAGAACCAACTCGATGCTCAATATGAAGCTCGAGGCCTCACAAACTTTCACGAGTTCTTAAATACGAGCGATAAGATTTTAGAGCTAATGGATTAAAGAATCCTTCTTAGAATATGAATGTCTTTGCAATACAAGATACCTATCAACGACGAAAATAGAGAAAGACCTAATCTCTTAGGCCTTCTTGATTTGACTTAAAATTTGCTCTAAACCACCGGTAACTTGAATGCTGTCAATTTTATCAGCCACTTTTTCAAGAGCTTCTAATTCTTTGAGTCGCATTAATACTGGATTAGATTCAATCATTCGAGCAGTGTTCATCAACGATCTCGTTGCAGCTACCTCTTCTCGTCTGCGAATCAAATTGGCTTGAGCTGCTTTTTCAGCCGAAACCACTTGGTTCATAATCTCTTTCATTTCACCAGGCAAAATAATATCTTTTACCCCTGTGTTTTCTAGAGATACACCAGATTTCAAGGCTCTTGACTTAACCAACTCCACAACCTCACTCGAAAGACTTTCTTTATCCTGCAGAATCTCATCGAGTGTTCGACTACCGATTACCTTTCTCAAAGCTAACTGAAACTCCTTGTATAGGTATTCGTTTAGGTTTTGAGTTTCACCTACCGCCTTTAGAGGATCGACAATCTTAAAGAAAGCTTCGAAATTAAGTCTTAGGCTCACTTTGTCCTTGGTCAAAATTTCTTGACCACTAATTTCCATGCTCTGAAGCCTCAAATCTAGCACAGACATTTGAATACTCGTTTTACCTTTCCAGTATGCATAAGCACCAGGCTTTAGAGTCTTAACAAGCTTGCCATCAATATACAAAACTGCAATATGGGCTTCTGGAACCGTTGCAAACAAAAACTGATCT
>CAZFYV010000119.1:0-9858 GCA_964523195.1 uncultured Pseudobdellovibrionaceae bacterium | reverse complement strand
TCAACCGAGGATGACCGCGCTTGGGTCCGCCAAGGATGCACCACAGCAGGAATCGGCTGTGGAGACTGTAAGGGCCGTCTGAACGAAAATGTGAACCAATTTATGGCGCCAGCCCGCGACAAGAAAAAAGAATTATTGAAAGATACCCAGACCCTTGATTCAATTCTAGCCAAAGGGTGTCAAAAAGCTCGAGAGGAAGCGAGCCGAACTCTAAAGATGGTCAAGGATAAGACCAAATTTTAAAGGAAGGTAGAACTTGAGCATCCACGTACACCTGCATCAATTTGAAGGTCCACTAGCGCTTCTCCTTTATTTAATTCGAAAAGAAGAAATGGATATCATGGATATCAATGTCCATGAGATCACTAAACAATACCTTGAGTACATTAAGAGAATGAAAGAGCTGGATCTCGAGGTTGCCGGTGACTTTGTGGCTATGGCTGCAACTCTTATTCATATTAAATCGAGAATGCTTCTTCCCGTATATGACGATGAAGGGGAGGAGATCGAGCAAGAAGATCCTCGTAAAGAGCTGGTCCAAAAACTTCTTGAGTATCAAATGTTCCAAGAAGCTGGAAAGAAACTTTACGATCGACCGCTTATGAGAAGAGATATGTGGGCTCGTGGAGTTCGCGAGATTCATGTTTCCGACGATGAAGGAGAGATCATCGTTGAAGAAGGTGGGCTCTTTGCTCTTATTTCCCATTACCGAAGAGCTGTTAAGAAGATGAAAAAAGCAGTTCACAATGTTGCTGAAAACACCCAGTCCATTGCTTCTCGTATTATGGAAATAAAAAGTCTTTTTAGGCTAGGTGAAAAAAGGGCATTAAACACTCTAATAACAGCTCGTGAACCCGGTCCAAAACGCTATCAACTTTTAATAACGTTTCTTTCTATTCTTGAATTGTCAAAAATGGGATTCTTGTCACTATTTCAAGGTGAAAACTTTGAGGATATTCACATCACACCTCTAAAAGACATGAAGGATAGCGATATTAGTGCTGTCGAAGAGTACGATAACCTTCACGCGGCTGAGCTAGCGGACGAACTAATCGAGCAAGCTGAGCATGAGCAAGAAATGGAAATGGAAGAAGAGACCGTTGCTCAAGTGAGTGAACCTTCTGAAGAAGAAGAGGGTCAAAGCATAGCAACGGACGAAGATATTTTAGCTGCAGAAGCAGAGCTAGAAGATTATGTAGAACAAGACACTGAAACGGTTTCGTCTCAAGAGTTCGAAGAAGAATTCAATAGTTTTGATGGCGATGATACAGAAGATGGGCGAGAACCAGAGCCTGAGTCATTTGTTTAATTTGAGTCGGAATTTAGGGAGTAATTGTTGTGGGTAAAGATCAGATGCCAAAAGATAAAAGACAAGAAGGTCAAGTAGAAGAAGATGATCAAATTGTAGGAATGACTAACTCTGAAGAAGAAGCTGAAGAGCTGGAGGCTTCCGCGACTGAGCAGGAGCATTTAGAAACTGAAGTTGTCGAAGAAGTTGAAAGCGATGGAGTTTCCGAAGAAACAGTAGAAGAAGTTATTGATCAAATTCCATTTGAAATGGCTGATAAAGATTTCGTAGAGGATTCTGAAGAAATCCAAAATGAGATTTTCGTTGAAAATGATGAGTTATTGTCAGTTATCGAAAGTCTTTTGTTTGCAACAGATAAACCTCTTTCTGTGAATCAAATGTTTCATGTTTTTGCTGGAACCAATATAAAAAGAAAACACATCCGCAAGGCTCTTGAAGAGTACCAATCTATCTTAGCAGAAAGAACTAGAGGAGTAACTCTCGAGGAAGTCAGCGGTGGTTATCAGTTACGATCAAAAGTTGATAACGCAAATTATTTGAAGAAAATGAATAAAGTGCGTCCTTTCAGATTGTCTGGACCGGCACTAGAAGTGATGAGTATTGTCGCTTATAAACAACCGATTGTTAAATCGGAAGTAGATCAGATTCGTGGTGTAGAGTCAGGTCACTTAGTTCGTGCTCTAATGGAAAAAGGACTTGTTTGTTTTGCAGGTAAGTCTGAGCTTCCAGGTAAGCCAATGCAGTATGCAACAACTCGCAAGTTTCTAGACATTTTTGGATTGAGAAATTTAAAAGAACTTCCAACTCTTTCTGAAATTGAAGAGCTATTACCTGATGGAATCGGTGATGAAGAAGATAACGAAGTATTAGCCGATATCACCGATGGAATGTCGGAGGAGCAAGCCTTATCCTACTCTGAAGGACAGGAAGAGCTCGAGTTAATAGTAGACCAAATCAACTCAATTGATACGTCATCTGATTTCTTCGAAGAAGAAAAGCGAAGAGAGCGTGAAAGACGTGATAGAGATCGTGCTGAAAGTATTCGAGAAGCTATTGATCTCAATGAAGACGTTGAAGACAAAGATGTGAAGTGGTTGAAACGTTATGACGCTAAAATGGAGCAACTCGCTGCCGAAGCGGAAGCAGAGGCTGCTCCTCAAGAAGAATCCAGTTCTGGATTAGAACTCGAGGGATCTCTTCAAGAAGAAGTCAATATGACTGAATCGGGAGAGGTCATAGAAACTAATGATGAAATCTATACTGATTTCTCAGCGGAGGGAGAGTCTAAAGAAGAATTGAGCGACCTTCCTGAAGATTTGTCCAGTCGATTAAGCGAAGAGGGGCTATCGGTTGTATCGATTGAAGATGCCTTTTTTGACGGTGAGTCCTCACAAGAAGAGGGCAGTGAAACAGTCTCAACCATTGATATGAGTGCTCAAGCCAATGATGCTGTTCTCGAAGACACCAGTGAAGATGAGATTGACCAATTTCTTGGATTGAGTTCTGATGATGAAGAGTCTTTAAGTAATGAAGAGGACTCCGAAGCCACGGAGAATAAGGATCAGGAACCGAAGTTGGATTAAATATCTTAGAATCCCACTCTATTTGTGGATATTTTTCCACTTAGTCGCAGTTATATTGATGCCCAATGAACAGGCTTTGCAAACTAAAAGTGTGCAGAGCTTGATAGTCCCATATGGAAACCTTTTTGGATTAAATAGCCATTGGAGGTTTTTTTCGCCGGGACCAACTCCTGCAATCTTTATGGAATACCAGCCTTATTTTGATGATTATTTGTCTTCAGACGAAGACTCAAAGGTTTATTTGTTTCCGCAAAGGAAAGAAGGCTATTCCTATTCGTCGACCTATATTCGAAGGATGTACACGCTTAGATTCTATGGATTTAATCGAATTGCTTTAGAGAATTATTTTGCTCCCTACCTTTGTCGTCAACATCAAGGGGCAACAGCTATTCGCATGGAGACCTTTACCTATGTGATTCCATCACTGCTTAGTGATCAAGAAGTGGAGGATTTTCGTGAGGACGCTTTTAAAAAGCCAATTGAACGCATTACTCTCGATTGCCCTCAGGTGTCGAGGTCATCGGTTCCAGATCAAGCATCTGAAGAAGAAATAGACGATGATAATTCTGAAGAAGAAGGTGGGTTTCTAGAAGAGTCTGATTATTCCCAGGAAGGGGATAGTGAATGAAAGGGCTGAATGTAATTATTCAGAAGATGAAAGAATGGGCTCTAGAAATTGATCGATTTTGGCTAGGACCTGTATCATTGCGTGCTTTGAGTCTTTTTAGAATTTTAATTGGACTTAATTTATTAGTTCTTTATTCGATTAGACACTCAGATCTTGAATTTTTATACAAAGGATCCGCTGTTGTTCCTTACCAAAACTCTTTAGACATTCTGCCCAAGTATTTTGTTCCTATTTTCTCATGGTTTCCTGAAACGGCTTCTCAAGTTGACCTGTATCATAGTTCTTATTTGTTCGCCCTTGTTTTGCTGATTCTTGGTATTGGTGGTAGGTACGTTTCTGCAGTTTGTCTTTTCTTCCACCTTTCATTTATGCAGAGAAATTATGCTGTGGTTTACGGTGCCGAAATCGTTTCATGCTACTGGCTTATGTTCTTATGTCTCTCTGACAATTGCCGATACTTTTCAGTACGTAATTTGGTTTCGAAATTTAAGCGTACTGATCAAGGTGGGGATTGGATGACTTCAGTTGGGTTTAGAATGATCCAAATACAGCTTTGTATTATCTATGCCTATACGGGTTGGGAAAAACTCAGAGGAAATGATTGGTGGTCTGGATTGGCTCTATGGCAAGTGATGGGGAATGAGCAGCTTGCTATATTTAATATGAGCTTTATAAAAGAAGCACCTGTTTTAGTGGCGATCATGACTCATTTTACAATATTGCTAGAAGTTTATTTTCCAGTTCTCGTGTGGTTTAAAAAGTGGAGAAATTGGATGATTCTTTTCGGTGTGGGCCTGCATATTGGGATCATTTTTGTTATGGGTCTTTTCTTTTTCGGCACCACCATGATGGCGGCTTACCTTCTGTTTTTGGGAGATGATTTCTTCAAATATTTAAGCCAAATAAAATCAGGTCTGGGCAAGCTTTTGACTGGAAACTTGGCTCACAATTGATTCGGCAACCCGAATTCCATCGCATGCAGCACTGGTTATTCCTCCAGCATAGCCTGCGCCTTCTCCTGTTGGATAGAGTCCTCGGTGACTCAATGACTCAAGAGATTCGGGGTCTCTGGTAATTCTGATTGGGCAAGAAGTTCTCGATTCGACACCATGGAGCATTGCTTTTGAATGAATAAAGCCTTTCATTTTTGAATGAAAGTGTTCAAGGGCCTGGGCAAATTGCATTGATAAGGCTTCTGGAAGGAGTTGATCTAATCTCGCAGGAACAACACCTGATAAACTCGAAGATGCTTCCAGTCCAGTTTGCTGCTCAGATAAGAAATCCATAACTTTTTGAGCAGGAAGTTCCTTGGTCTTTCCCTGGTCAGTCACTGTTTTTAAAGCTTTTTGTTCGAGGGCTTCTCGGAATTTAAGCCCACCAAAAACATCGTCTTTGAATAGTTTTTGATGGTCCACTGTTAAAACAATAGCAGAATTAGCAAATTTTGAGTTCCGGTTATAGTTGCTCATACCGTTGCAAACCACGCCCATATTACTTGTCCCGGCAGAGAGCACATAGCCGCCTGGGCACATGCAGAAACTATAGACACCTAAGCCCGTATCTTTGTCGTTATAGGCCAGTTTGTAGTTGGCAGCACCTAGTGCCGGGTGTTCAAAGGCATCACGATATTGGATTTTGTTAATGGCGGACTGAGGGTGCTCGATTCTTAAACCAAGAGCAAAGGATTTTCCCTCGATATGTATTCCTTGATCGAGTAGCTTATAAAACAGCTGATCTTCAGAATGTCCGGTTGCGAGCACAATATGTGGACTGTTGAGCTCATCGCCACTCTTTAATTTTACCCCGGTCACTTGCTTCTGATCAGTGATTATTTCTGTGACTTGGGAATTAAATCGAATTTCACAATTATTAGCTAATAGGTATTCCCGCATTTTTGGAATAAGTCGACGGATTTTATCGGAGCCAACATGAGGGTTAGATAAGTATTTGATTTCCTCGGGGGCTCCAAATTGAACAAATCGATCCATTACATATGGGATATGGGGGCTTTTGATTCGAGTAATCAATTTTCCGTCGGAAAAAAGTCCCGCTCCACCTTCGCCAAAACAGACATTGTCATTCTCATCGAGTTCCCCATAGCGCCAATATCGAGAAATCTTCAAGATCCTCTTTTCAGCGGGGGAGCCTCTTTCTAAGAGCAAGCAGGGTATTCCTCGTTCTACCAATCGGATTGCAGCGAAAAGACCTGCCGCTCCGGCACCAATAATAATCGGTCGTTCACCTGAATATTCGATGGGCGTCGGGTCATAATTAATTTCTGGAGGAGTTTCATTTTTTTCGAAAACTTCCAAAGACATTACAAAGTGAGGTTTGCGAGACTTTCGCGCATCAACCGATTTACGAAGTATTCGATAGGATGAATAATCCGGGACGAGGTAGCTGAGCTTCTCGTCAAGGTCTTCATCGAGTCCGAGCTCGAGATTGTTTAAGGTTTTACTCATTTATGTAACATAACTCTTTATTTTTTATATTTCAATCTAGCTTCTTAGATTTTAGATGCTAAACTCGAAGAGTTCTATGAAAAAGAAACTTTTGAAAACTATTATGCCAATGGTGCCTAAAAATATTCTTTCCCGAGGAATAGGGGAGATGGCTGCCAAGAAACTACCTGGCCCTCTTAATAAACTCAGTATTAAGGCTTTTGTGAAAGCGACTGGTATTGATATGGATGAGGCCGAGTTTTCGATCGATCACTACAAAACAGTACACGAGCTTTTTACCCGTAAGCTTAAAGGTGGTGTAAGACCTCTTGAAGATGCACCTGTTCATCCTGCTGATGGTAATATAATTAGTGGAGGCCCAATAGAAAAAGGCTCGGTTCACCAGGTGAAGGGGCTTGATTATTCTGTTGTAGAGTTAATAAGGCAAACCTCACTAAGTGAAGCTCTAGAGGGTGGTTGGTTTCAGACGACTTATTTAAGTCCCAAAGATTATCACCGGGTCCATACTCCTGTGAGTGGTGAGATTTTTTGGGTTAAGCATATTCCCGGTGATCTCTGGCCGGTTAATTCTGTGTATGTTGAGTCATTTCCTCAGCTTTTTGTCTCTAATGAGCGTTTGGTAGTTGGGATTGAAACTGAATTAGGTAGAGTTGTTGTGGTTTTTGTTGGAGCGACTAATGTGGGTAAAATTTCATTTACTCCCGATGGCTCTTGGTTAACCAATCAAAAATCGAATATGCCGCGAGCAAAAGAAAAGAGCTACGACCCAAGAATTGTTTTAAGTGCGGGGGATGAATTGGGGATTTTTCACTTGGGTTCAACTATAGTCACTTTGTTCGAAAAGACTTATATGGAAAAGATTAGTAATCCAAAACTAGTTTTGGGCCCATGTAAGGTAAATGCATCCATTTTTGATTCCTAAGGATTTTAGATTAATTTCGTTTTTGGATTCTTTATCGATGATGCCTTTTAAAAATTATTATCGATCTAAACGAAGTGGAAAACCTCTTTGACCAGCTTGGTAGCGATCAGCACCAGCACTATTGATTTCGTTTTGTTTAAATTCATTCAAAACAGTTTCGTAGACTGGCTTGAAAGAATCATTGAGAGCACTGATTATTCGCCCCTCTGCTCCCCAAGAAAAAGCCGTACCAAGCTGTCCCTCATCTGAACCATAGATATCTTGTTGGGACATACCAATCGTTGCATGTCCATCACCTGTCCAGCATCGAAGATCTCTAACCCAGGTCAGTGAAGTCATCTCATCCATAGTTTCATTGGAACCTCCCGTAAGCGAATTATTCATAGTTGTGATCATCGCATAGGAAGGTGTTCCAAATTCTGTTTCGACTCGAACTATTTTGTGAGCATAGGAGATACATTTGTTGTTCCTACACCTTTGAATTCTATAGATTTGACCAGGCTCCATTCCGCCTCTGATTTCGGCGGTGGTTAAATTTCTTCCATTTTGATCTTGAACTCTATAAGTGTAGCCAGGGGCGGTTTGCATCATAAGTTGGCCCATGCGATTCATGATTCCCTGTGGACTTATAGGTTGATCTAAAAGTCCGGAGTTAAAGACCATAGGTGTTTCTAGAGAAATTACATGATTCCCATTTGTTTGATTGGAAGCTGGGTAAAGACCGTATAGTGAAACAGATCCCTGTTGAGGGTTGTTTCCTCCCCTTAAGGCATTGAGAGCCGCACTAGATCGGGCACCCAATGAGTCTCGGGCCGAATTACATTGCCTACTAGCATTCGCAAGCTTTGTCTCGTGTTGTTTAAGCATATGGCAAAACCTAGAAGCGGCACGATTAGGATTTGCTCGAAATCCTCGCTCTAAAGTGAGGGGTTTCAAGCCTGGCGCTGACAACATGTCCACGAACTCTTGATAGATCTGCTGACCATCAACTGAGGTCGCATTGCATGAAGCTTTGAGTTCGCCCGCAAAAAGCCCTAAAAAAATAAATAGAATTCCATTTCTTACCAACTTCAAAATTACTCCTATATATATGAAGAGCAATCTTAGTGCCGGCAATTGCCGGCATATGTAAGGCTCCTACGCATTCTCCAATAAATGATTTTGACGGTGCCCCAGAGGGCTCGACAGGTGACTAAGAGTTTGACACCTGGTTCTAAGCGAAAGTTTTGACTCTCGATCAAAGCCTTGTGACCATAAATTAGTTTTCAAGGAAGAAGGCAGTATGGGGCAATTGGCTTTAGCTTATCAGAATGAACCTTATTATTTCTTTACGGCCATTTTAGGATCGGTCATTTTTCTTATTCAACTTATTCTAATGATAACTACTGGGGCCGGAGCCGAAGGGGCTGAGGGTGCAGATGGAGCATTTGATGGAATTGATCTGGAAACTGATATGTCCAGTGCAGAGGCTGTTGATGCTGTAGATGCAGGCCATATTGATAGTACCGCTGCTTTCAAACTTTTCTCAGTTCAATCGATTCTTGGTTTTCTAATGGGATTTGGTTGGATGGGTTTGGCCTGCCGTCTGGAATGGGAAATGTCTGGGTTTGCTAGCTTTGCTGCTTCTATGGGCTTTGGAACTCTCGCCATGGGGCTTTCTGCCTTTTTACAGCTTCAACTCAAAAAGTTGAATACCACAAGCAAACAAGACGTACGCACGACTCTTGGACAAGTGGGTACCGTATATCTCAAGATCCCAGCAAAGGGCATGGGCATGGGGCAAATAGAGATTACCATTTCTGGTACAAAAAGAATATTAAAAGCAACTTCCAACGGTGGAGAGATCGCCTCGTTTACCACTGTTGAAGTCATTGATGTACATAACGACAATACCGTATTAGTGAAGCCAAAAGTTTAGGAGTTAGAACGATGTTTTTCTCGGTAAATTTGATTTTTGTTATTGTAGCCATACTTCTGTTTTTCTTGATATTTCTCGCGAAGCAGTACAAAAGGTGTCCGTCGAATAGAATCCTGGTTATTTATGGTAAGGTCTCTGGATCACGTGCAGCTAAATGTTATCACGGGGGTGGTTCTTTAGTTGTACCTCTCATTCAGGATTATGCGTATTTAAGCCTAGAGCCAATTACAATTGAAATTGCATTAGATGGAGCCCTTTCGAAGAAAAATATTCGTGTGAATGTTCCGTCAACGTTTACTATCGGTATTAGTACTGAACCGGCGATCATGCAGAATGCAGCCGAAAGACTTCTTTCGTTAAACGATGCTCAACTCAGTGATCAAGCTCGAGATATTATTCTTGGTCAGCTTCGTTTGGTGATCGCAACTCTGTCTATTGAAGAGATTAACCAAGATCGTGAGAAGTTTCTTGAGCTCGTCAACAACAACGTGGGAATCGAATTGAACAAGATTGGTCTTGAAGTGATCAACGTGAATATTCGAGATATCACTGATGAATCTGGTTATATTGAAGCAATTGGTAAGCGTGCCGCTGCAGAAGCTATAAACCGTGCAAAGGTAGAAGTTGCCGAGCAGGTTAAAGAAGGTGCGATTGGTGAAGCGAACGCTAATAGAGAAAAAGAAGTCGAAGTCGCTAATCAAACCTCCCAGAGTAAAATGGGGCAAAAGAAGGCTGAAAGAGACCAAAGGATCACCGTGGCTAAGTACGAAGCTGAAGGGGTGGCTGGGGAAGCTCAATCTCAAAGGGAGAAAGACGTTGCTCAAGCTACTGAGTCGGCAAAGACAATAGAGGGTGAGAAACTAGCTGAATCAAATCAAAGGGTTCAAGTTGCTAATTTAGAAGCTACTGCTGTAAAAGGTGAGAATACTTCAAAAGCACAGATCGCAGATTACAACGCCCAACTGTCAGTGAAGGAAGCTGATGCACAAAAACTCGGTGAAGTTGCAAAAGCCCAAGCTGAAGAAGCCGTTCTAAA
>CAZFYV010000118.1:0-9920 GCA_964523195.1 uncultured Pseudobdellovibrionaceae bacterium | reverse complement strand
CCTAGAACAAGTGCTAGTAGGGTAAGTGCGGTAATTTTCATGATTCATCTTTTAGCTTTTTCAATGCTAAAAGCAACCTTTTTTACCCCAGCAGTTTTTACTGCATCAACGACCTCTGTTAGCACATCTAAAGTCACAAGTTTGTCGGCCAGTAAAACAGCAGTAATCTCAGGAGTTTCTGCCACTAGGAGCTGTGCCTGAGAATTAATTTCTTCAACGGTAGCTGGCTTACCATTAAAAAGGAACTCTCCATCTGGGTTAATCGCAATATTTATAAGTGAAGGTGCAGTGGATTCTTCACCGCTTGCCGCTTTGGGCAAATTGATATCTATGGTTGGTTTCATTACCAGAGGTGCCGTCACCATAAAAATAATGAGAACCACAAGAATGACATCCACAAGAGGGATGACATTCATTTCAGATATTGGTTCGTCATAGTTGGTTCCAGATTTATTAGCCATTACTTAGGGCTCCTCTTTTTTGCATAGGCTAGACAAAGCTCTTTAGTTGCGTCGATGCTCTGTAAAACTGAGCGAACTTGTTTAGAAAAAGCATTAAAAGCAACAACTGCTGGAATAGCGACTAATAATCCTATGGCTGTCGCTACTAGGGCGTGTGCAATTCCTGCCATCACAGACTCGTTACCAGTGCCAGGTGAGAGTGCAAGATCATTAAAAGCCTTCATGATTCCTAGAACAGTACCTAGCAGACCTATATAAGGAGCGTTTGAACCAATTGTTGCTAGAATATTAAGGTTTCTCTCTAATCCTGGACGTTCAACTAAAGTAAAGGAGTTGAAGATTTCTTCTAACCCATCTGAGCCATTTTCTTTGGCATGGCGTAGTCCATAGCTTAGAGCACGACCTTCTAGAGACTCTCGGTCTTTCCCTAAATCATCGATTTCCTCAAGATTATAAGTCTGTAAAATATCTCTGATTCTCTGTTGAATTCTAGCGCTATTGTCTTTAATTTTCTTAAGAGCGAAGAATCTCTCAAATATGAGAGCTAGACTTACGACACTTAATAGGACCAGCAACCAGAGTAAAGCGTCAGCTCCTGTTTGAGATATGGCAAAGAATTTTTCTAACATGTCTAATGGCTCCTTTCACAAACACAAAAGCAGTATTAGAATTATCTCTGTGGGGTGAATCTAAGGTCAAGGAGTAGAGGTTACATTTGTTTTATAAGTCGATAATTTACAAATGCTTGGCATTATCCTGCGTAGTTTTTCTTGGTGGCTGCGACTTTTTAGAGAAAAGCAAGCCGTCTGTCCTGGTAATCGCCGTCGAAAACCTAGGATTTGGTGAGATTACATGTAGTAATGTTAATGCTGACCAAACAAAAGGAGGCTTTGAGACTTTCTGTAATGAAGCGGTGCGGTTTTCTCATGCCTACGGAACTTCTCCTCTCAGTCAGCCCACATTAACTTCTATACTGACGGCGCAATACCCTTCGGATCATGGAATTACATCTAATGGAAATAACTTTCTATCAGCCAAAAAGGTTACAGTTGCAGAAAGGGCGTTAGAGCAGGGCTTCGCAACCTATTTTACATCAGGTGGTCCACCAATATTCAGAAAGTCGGGACTCCATCAGGGATTTCAAAAATTTGTAGATGGTGTAAATCTTAAACTTGATCAACTCTACACACCTGTTGATAAAGTTTTTTCTAAGTATATTGACTGGGTAGATGGCTTAGAAAAGCAAAAATCTCATTTTAGTGTCTTATATATATCAGACCTTCAATTTGAAAATGTTCCCACTGTTAATAACCTGGGTGAAGAAAGAGAAAGTACCTATAGAGGTCAAAAGGCAGAGGTGGATGAATCTCTAGAGACTCTAGTAAAGGCCCTGAAAACCAGGAAGAAGTGGGATTCGTCCTACGTGGTTTTGGTGGGCCTCAACTCTAAAGTTAATTCTCCAAGGCTTGGAGAAGTTTCTGGCTTAAATCTTTATAGTGAAAAAACTCATATCAGTTTGTTTATCAAACCAGCTCGTAAAACTAGAGATGGTCCATTTACCTGGAAGATTGACAAAAATGTAAGTGTTACCGATCTGGGGGCAACACTTTTCGAAGTGGTAGAGGAAAAGCCTTACCGTTCAACCCAATCACAATTACCAATTATTTCTCTAAAAGAAGTATTGTCGGACCCAAGGGCAACCTGGGACGAGAATCGGCCGATAATGGTTTCATCTTCATGGCCTGATTGGATGGGAATTGGTAAAGAACGAGTGAGTATTCGAAAAGGTCATTATCTACTCATTCTCGATGATCCTTACCGGCTTTACAATACTCTTACCGACCGTTTAGAAACGGTTCCAATTCCTGAATCTGATGAAAAGTTTGTTGAATTTCAAAAGACGTTGACCGAACTTTTTTCTAATCGACCTCCAGAATCTTGGAAAGGTTTGCCTTCGATTCAAGAGAGAAAGATTAGGCTAGCAAAAGGCTTGTGGTCTAAAAAGAATGTCAGTCAGCAAGCGGTAGACGAATTAGAATTTCTTTTAGAGTTATCTCCGAAAGATCAGCAACTGGTGGCATGGGCGGTTCGCCTTGCAATGGTAGATAGAGATTGGCAGAAACTTCTCACGCTAGGGAGAAAGTATAACAATCCTCTCTGGGTTTTTGTTGCTAGAAGAAATCTCTCACTTAAGGTTAAACGCTATAAAACCGGTTGCCGAGCATACTTTACGGCGAATTCAATGGTGAAGTCGCCGAGTTTGCGCGAGTGCGACAATCTGGTTTTTCTGGATCTTTTAAACTGGGTCAATGCAGACCCCAAAGATACTTCAATAATGCGTGAAAGATTTTTAAGAAAATATGAGCAGTACCTATTGAAGCTTAAATTGGCTCAACTCAATTATATCAATGAACTTACTTGGGATATTTCGACAAAGAGTCCGAGTATACCGTCTTTGGCTGAACTCTATCTAAAACTTCCCGAGAACTCTAGATACTATAAGATAGTAAAGAGAAGACTTCTCAAGAAGTTCTAAGAGTGGTTCTTTACTAAGTGAAAACTGATGTCTTAATTTTTTTCTTTCTCTCAAGAATAGAAGCAATATAATAGATTCTATTCTCATCCGCTTTTTCAACACCAGGTACTTGAGCTGCGTCTGTTAAAGTATAAAGCTGCACTTCTTTAGGTTCGATAAGACTTATAGACTCAATCCATTCTTCAACTTCAGAATCGGTTGTGTTATCAACAACTCCATTTACAAAAATGCTTTGGATCACTAGATTATCAATTTTTCTGCAAGAAGATATGATTTGAGAAATCGTAGTTCTCACTAGAGGAGTATTCACCTGTTTTAGAACTGAGTCACTTCCAGCATCAAGCTTTACATAAACCTTTTCAAATTGATTTATAGCCTCAATGGACTTTCTTGTATCAATCTTCGCGCCATTTGTGAGAATTTCAACGGGCACATCTGGGTAAATGTCATCACGTACTCGTTTAAGCATCTTTGCCAAGTCACCTAGGTTAGGGTAGAGGCTGGCATCACCATTTCCAGAAACCAGAATTCTATTGATGTTTTCGTTATTAGCTCGAGCTGCTCTAAGCACGGTTCTTACTGAATCTTCAATTTCTGCTACCGAAGGAAATTCGTACTCTTTTTTAATTTTGTTCATTCTCAAGTAAGAGGGGCCAAGATTACAGTAGCTGCAATCAAAGGAGCAAACTTTTTCCTTGCCTAGCGGATTCACATCCACAAAGTTCCCGAATCGTTCTGATTGAATTGGACCGTGACAAAGATCCCATTCAAAATCGAGTTTTTCAGCAGTTGATTTCAACATAATTAATACTCCTAATCCCTATTATAACGAAATACTTCCGAGCCAAAAAGGCTGGTCCTGTCGGTCCTCAGCTAAAGTACGGCTCACTAAATCTAAATTTAATTTTTCACTCTGCATCGTAAAAAGCTTTGCAGGGATACGAGATCTGCTAATTAAAAAGAGCTGATCTCCCTCTGCAGGGCGATACGAATTAATATTGAGGTTCAAGCTATTTTCCATGCCTAGTAAGTTTGAAGGAAGCGGTGAAAGAGCAGTTTCATTTTTTTCGTAATCCAATACTAAGTCGGGAAAAGATCCCAAAGGCATTGGACTTTCACCATTCCTACAAAGCACTATGTTTGGTTGACCCACTTGAATCCAAGTTACTTCGTTGTCGCTATAAAAGCAGGCAAAGAGTTCACAACCCGTATTGTATTCCTGCTGATTTTCATCCTTATAGAGCATGGAATTTGCCAATAGAGCTGCAATCCTCAAATTGTTACCCGCAGTTGTTAAACATGTCATGCGTGGAAAAGGAGCAGTGACTTCACCGTCCTTCTCTGCAAGCTGCAGATACTCAAGCATTTTATCGATCACTCGACCTGCGGAATCCTGTGACCCCCAAGCTGTGCTGACGATCACTAAGGGTAGACCTTCACCTTCATGAATCTGTGGTGCTGGTCGGAAAAATTTTCCTCCGTAGGAGCGACTATCAAACTTCATTTATCCGCCCCCATATTGCTTGAGTTTCCGTTTGGCCTTTTGATGGTATTCCCCACCAGGCACATCTACATCTAAAATTTTGCGCCACTTTTCTTTAGCGGCATCAATGTTTCCAAATCTCTCTTCTAAAACAGAATCTGTATAAATATTTCTAAGCTGGCTATTGAGTTCCTTTTTTGTTTTCGCTATGAAATTAACTGCATCATAGAAGTTTGGATCAATTTTCAAAGCTCTTTTGGCTTCCATAATTGCCTTGGCTAATTTACCTTGCCCATATTGTTCCTGGGCCGTACTCATTACTTTGTCTAAAACCTTGTTAAGTTTTCTATCAATCGAAGCAATAGATCTTTGTGACTTTTCTTTTAATCCTTTTGGGTCTGGGTAAGCGCTATTGATATGTTTCTCGTAGGCATCAATTGCCGCAAGCCATTTTCTTTCGTCCTTAAGGGCTTCAGCTGATTGAAATAGCACTCGTCCTTTTTGTACTCTGGCTCTGTAGGCGGCTTTCTTTTCTTGCTCCATTTTCTTTTGATCGATTCTTAATTGAACTTCAGAGATGATAGAATCAATTTCTGGATTGGAAGGGTCATTTTCACGAGCAGGAGCTAGACAAGCTTCAACTTGTTGAATATCTGTTGTGGTTCTAGCGAGTTGAGCGCAGTTTGCGATTACGTTTCTCACATAGATTTTCATTGCTCGTTCTTTTTCTCTACGTTCCTGGATAAATTGCTGTTGAGCTTTTAGTTCTCGAGAGTTTTCACAGTATTTTGCAATCTGTAGAGAGTCTTGATAACTAGGAATGATCGCATGTAGCTTTTCAAGCTGAGCAGCAGCTAATTCGAAGTTACCTTTGATATAGAGATTTTTCGCAAGCTTATAGGTTTCAACAACAATTCTCTTTTGATCCTCAGGCAATTTTTCAAATTGAACGGTTTCTGATGATTGGTCGGAGGTTTCGTCGACTTGCTCTCCAGGCATAAAAAGGGCCAGGAGAAGTAGGCCGACGACTCCAAGTATAACTAACTTTTTATTTTTCTTGTAAAAGCCTTTGACTGATTTAGGGTCGTCCGCATCTTCATCCATTGGAATTACGCCACCCATCTGATTGTACATCATAGGCATATTGTATGGCGAATTCATCGGAAGTCCGTTGCCCACTACCATAGGTAAGCTGTTAACGACATCGTCAGAAACCTCATTGAGTTTCTCTTTGAAATTTGGATCTCTCATTTCAAAGAAAACAGTCAGCTTATTTATAGCAATAATATCACCACTATTAAGTTTCTGAGGACTTTTGGGCTGCAATCTGGAGCCGTTAACCAAGGTCCCGTTGGCTGATCCAAGGTCAGAAATATATATTCCATCGTCTTTTCTAATCAATTCAAAATGCTTCCGACTTGCTTTAGGATCGGGGAGAGTAATTTCAGCACCTTCGTCTCTTCCGCAAACCCAATAGTCGCCCTCAAGCCGAAGAATGTCTTCTTTTTTAGAGACATCTCTTCTAATCCTTAGATAAGGTCTGACATTTTCAACACCTGGATTAGTTACTTCATCGTCAAATTCTTCTTCCTCTTCTTCAGGGAACTGATTGCCAAATGGAACTACCATATTGTTCTGTTGCTGCATGTTTTGTTGGTTCATTTGGTCTTGATTGAAATTATTATTTTGTTGATTGGTCATAGCTGGAAGATTTGCTGAACTTCCTTGAGAAGGATCAAGTTGGTTCTGATTATTTTCTTCGACAACCTCTTCTTCTTCGACTTGTTCAGCTTCTTCTTCAAACACAAATGTATAAGGTGGTAACTCAAATTGAGTTCCATCTGTTAATGGTATATTCGAAGAAACCTGCCCTTGAAAGTAAACATCGCCAAAGTGAGAAAGGACTTCGGCGGACCAGGAATATCCGTCATGACTAATTTTTAAATGTTGCCTTGAAATTCCAGGATGATCATCGAGTACAATGTCACAGTCGTCTTTTCGACCGGCAAAGTACTCCTGTCCAGAGATTAATTCTACCTCTGTATGTTCATTCCCTCTTTCAAGTACTTTTAACTTAACCAATTACTTTTTCTCCAGTAAAAGCTCACATTCTTGTTTTTGAGACTCAGCTTGCTTAAATTTGTTTTCCTGTCTGTTATTAATCATTATCATAGCTTTGAGCATTGAAGACGCACACTTACGGTACATCGAACGTTCAAAGTAATCTTGTCCCTCGCGAAGGTGGTAATCAATGACCTCATCTCTTCGCTTTTTCGCCAGCTGATAATATCTTCTAGCTGGGCCATGGGTTCTATCACTCGTTAGAGCCGTTTGAAATGCTTCCATTGCTCTAGCGAACTGACCTTTTTGGTAGTCTCTAAATCCACGGGTAAAGTGTTCCTCGGCAGTGTTGTATCTCATCTCAGCCTCAGGTGTAGCAAACTTCCTTTTTTGAAGTGCCTCCTGATTTCTTTTTTCAGCTTCTTCAATGATGCTAGCCATTTCTTCTGAAGTTCTGATGTTGTAGTCCTCTTCTTCTTCAATTGGAGTCGTGTCACTCATCAATAGCCAAAACATCAGCCCAACAACGCCAAGTATGATGTAAAAACGCGCTTTGCCTCCTCCTTGCTCTGGAGGTCTTTGCTGTTGTTGGTACCCAAAGTTCTGCTGGCCACCCATCTGTGCTTGCATCCCACCTTGAGCAGCGGGATTCACCATTCCACCCTGTTGGTTAGCAACTTGAAGAGCCATGGATTGAAGGCTGACAGCTTGAATTTTCATCTTGGTACCGCCGACAATCATCGTATCGTTGTTCTGCAGTATTTTTTCAGAGGTACCTTTACCATTGATTGTAAGTGATCCTCGTTTTGAGATATCTCTTACCCGTAGGTTGCCCTCAATAAACTCCAAAACAAAGTGATTACGGCTCACTCGTGGATCACTCAACACAATATCATTTTCTAGATCACGCCCGACACGCACCCGTGGAGGAACAAGGCGATAGGCCTTCCCCTTATCTGGTCCACCAGATATTATTAATCTGTATTCACCAGCGGGCTGTTGGTTCAAGCGTATTCCTCCTCTCCCTCATCTCTTTGGACAACATTAAAAATATAGTACGCAGCTTCGTGCTGACCCATGATAGTTCTGCCTGTAATCTCAAAAACTTCTGAGCCTTGACTTGGAAGTTGGTTCATTACTTGTACGTTTCCGGCCTGTAATTGCTGGATAAGATCCTTAAGAGATTCTTGAAGTGCAGGATCAGTTAGTCCTTCGATACCTTGTCCCACGACTGAGGCACCGCCACCTAACATTGTTTCAAGGAAAGCATCGTTTGCTGCAATAATTCTTTCGTCGATAGCACTTACTGCGAAGGCTCCCCATCCCATCATATTACAAAGTGCTTCTGCCTCTTGTTCTTTTGATGTGGTTGAGTCTCCCATATTATCAGGAACTTCACCGGCAAGTGCTGCTCTGGTGAGAGCACTATTTATATTAGAAATTAAGTTTTGCAGCTCGGGAAACTGAAAGTCCATCTCGAGGTCGTCTCGCCCCTCTTTTAGAGCTACGTTCATTTGTTTATTGAGACTGACATAAGGAAAGACATTGATCTTGTACATGATGAAATACAGAATCATCCCAAGAATACATGCCACTACAAAAGTCTGGATAAATAGTGACAAGGTCCTTTTAAAATCGATTGCTAGTTCATCCATATTATAGATAACCACAGCAAAAGCCTCGATACTCTGGCTACCTATCTCTGAATTGAAGCGACGTATGGGAACTGCAGCACCAATCTTAGTATCATTAATTTGTTGTACTAAACGTTTATCTTGTTTTCTAGCTCGTGCTACGAAGGACATTTTTGAATAGGTACTCGATAGATTTACTGGTGCTAGTATAGCGCCACTGTTTCGAGCACTGACGATAAAGGCGCGTTCGACACCTTCTTCGCGTTCAGCAAGGCGAGTTTCACCTGTAAAACCGTTACCAGGTTCAACGATCCTTCGGTTTTGTTGGGCTAGAGCGTTTGCAATGGTTAATGCTCTACGCTGACTTTCTTTTTGAATATTTTCTTTAGTAAGACGCGACATTGGAATCACAGAAAGAAATGTCACTAAAAATATAAAAGTGATTATAAATGTCATTATCACATATTTAAATTCAAACATTCTAACGAGTTTATAAACGCCTGGCATAGCTACATCGTCGATGTACTTTTGAACGTAGTACATAACATCATCGAAAGACCTAATGGCTCTCGGTGCCTGCTCTTCTGGATCTTCTCCGGGTTGGTTCATACCCATCATTTGTGGGTTATGCATTCCTTGATTTTGAAGGGCTGCATTTCCATCGTATTGTGCAACTTGCATTTGCTGTTGTTGCATTTGTGGATTGCCGACATAAGGAGTCATCATCACAGAGTTTGGAAGATTCAAGATATCAAAAAGTACATCGTGTAGAGCGAGCTTATCGCCAATGTGAACTCTTTGATTCTGAACTCGAACTCCATTCACGAAACTTCCGTTCCTTGAATTCATATCTGAAACGATGATCTTGTCCCCTGTAACAAGAATCTTAGCGTGGGTTTTAGAAACACCAGCGGAACCAATTCGAATGGTAGCCTCTTGTCCTCGACCAACAATATTTTGGCCTTCTTTAAGGCGATATACTTTTCCGGCTTTTGGCCCATTTAAAATTCTAAGTGCCCACATAAAGCTGATCTCCGACTTCGATGTTGTCTTGGACTTGTCCGGCCGTAAATTCAAATACAGAGGTTGCTGAAAGCACGGGACCTGGAAGTCTCCAAGGTGAGATATTGCGTTTCACTTTTTTCACGACGAGATTTTTATCAACAAAAATTACGTCGATAGGAAATTTCATAAAAAATGTATGAATCCAGTTGCACTTCTGAATCCACATGGTTTGATTTTCTGGGAAATCTTTTTTGAACATCAAACCCACCATTCGTTGTGACATGCTTTCTGCAAGCACAACTTCCTCGGCTACGTCTTGTTCTTTGGTTTTGTTAATCAACTTTTCAACCATCTTAATTTCCGTAGAAAAACTGCAGTGCAACTGGCGCAAAGACCATCACAAAAACTGCAGGTAAAATAAACACCATCATTGGAATAAGCATAGCTTGCGAAGCTTTCGCACCTGCTTTTTCCGCTCTTACAAATCTTTCTAAGCGCATCTGTACAGATTGCTCTTTTAAAACATCGGCGATACTCGCACCCGTAGCATCAGCATCTGTTAATACATTTACAAAACTCGAAACTTCGTTAATATCTAAGCGGTAGGCCAAATCTTTAAGGGCACGTTCTCGGGTTGCTCCGAGCGAGATATCTCGCATTACTTTGTCGAATTCTTCCGCTAGAGTACTGCCTTCCGCCTTTTCAACGATCTTTTTGATAGCTCCAATAAAGTCGAGACC
>CAZFYV010000117.1:0-9980 GCA_964523195.1 uncultured Pseudobdellovibrionaceae bacterium | reverse complement strand
CTCAAGACTTGTTCCGCAAGCTCTTTGTACATCGTCAGCAGGAGTTCTTAGGTCGAGTCCGCAGCCTTGAACACACTCACGAGTTAAATTCCAATCACACGGAAATTTCATTACTGCGCCTGCAGCCACCTCATCGATGATTTCGCCTTCGAGTCCAAACTTATCAACAAGTCCCTTAAGTGCTTGGGTCAATAAATCTTTATTAGAATCGGCAGAATATGCCGTAAATGATCGTACGAAAGGAACTCTCATCCCGCCAACAATGGCAACCCGTCTTGCTTCCATTTCCAAATCCTCCTGATACACCTCTGCTCGAGATTCTGTTGAGATTTAAAGGGTATCGCTTTGCCGAACTCTTGTTAAGTCAAATTCAAGCGATTCTCTGACACTTTTGTTAAGTTAATGTGTGCAGACAACGCCTTAGGTCAAGATCCTGAGGTCTTGAGTCAAGTTCCTATAAAGACTATAGAATAGCCATGATTATCGAGACCAAAAAACTCTCCAAAAGCTTTAGAAGTTACAAAAAACAAGCAGGAATCAAAGGTTCAATCAAATCCTTTTTTAATCGCGAATATGTCATTAAAAATGCTGTTTCTGAATTTGATCTGGAAATCCCAAAAGGACAAATCCTTGGCCTACTTGGTCCAAATGGAGCTGGCAAAACAACACTGATGAAAATGCTCACTGGAATAATAGCTCCCAGCTCCGGCAATTTATCTGTGATGGGTTACCACCCTTTCGAAAGAAAAATGGGATTCCGAAAACACATCGCATTGGTCATGGGACAAAAATCTCAACTGTGGTGGGATATCCCAGCTTACGATTCATTCCAATTGCTTAGTAAGTATTACGAAATTGACTCTGCAAAATTCAAAAGTCGATTGGACCATCTGAGTGAGCTCCTCGGGGTTAAGGACCTCTTGCACATCCATATACGTCGACTTTCACTGGGCGAGAGAATGAAAATGGAGCTAATGGCTAGTCTTCTCCATGAACCCAAAGTCATCTTTTTAGATGAACCCACTATTGGACTTGATCTCATCGCCCAACAAAATATTCGTCAATTTCTAAGAACTTACCAAGCAGAGCACAATACGACCATTATTCTCACTTCACATTATATGGCTGATGTTGAAGCTCTTTGCGAGAGACTCGTCTTAATTCTTGATGGTAAAAAGTCATTTGATGGCAGCTTAATGGAGTTTCAGAACATCTTGGGAAAAGAAAAATATGTGACTTTTAGGTTTTCTGAATCCGTGACTGAAAGAGACTCCAATGTATTTTCGGGTTTAGATGCAAGATGGTCGGAAGATTACAAGCAGGTGGATTTGAGAATATCTGAATCGGATCTTAAACAAAGATCGATTGAAATGCTCTCTAAGTTCCCTGTGACCGATTTTCAAACAGAGAAAATGCCCATTGAAAGAGTTATGAGCACTCTCTTAGAAAACCCAGATTTACTCTAAGGCTATTGATGATTCATACCTCGAAATGGATAGAGACATTTAAAATTTCCTGGTCAAATAGAATGGCCTATCGCCTCAATTTCGTCCTTCAAATTGTAGGACCAGCCATTGTTTTTTTCTTTGTGAAGTATAGTCTTTGGTCTGCGATATTTGATACAGCCAAGTCTTCAGTAATACAGGGATATGACCTTACCACTATGATTACTTATCATGTCTGGGTGATGATTATTGCGCTACTTGCGCAATCTTCGAATTCAATAAATATTTCTGAAGACATTCGATTGGGCCGCATTTCTTCCTATCTCATTTATCCTTTTGATTTTTGGAAATTCCACACCGCTGGGTTTATCGCTCATACAAGTCTACAACTCATAATATGTGCTGTTACCCTCGGAATTGTATTTATTTCGGGAATAACTCAGGAACTACACTTCTATGCAATCTTTAGTGGCCTCCTCGTTACAATTTTCGTGGCATTTCTGTGGTTTAGCGTTCAATACACTTTTGGACTTATGGCGTTTTGGTTTGAAGAGACTTGGGTCTTTCGAGTTATTTTTCTGACGACATCGGCTTTTTTATCAGGAGCAATAATCCCACTTGAAATTTTTCCGAAATGGTTCGCCGATATCCTTATGTGGACCCCTTTTCCTTATATGACGTATATCCCTGCAAGAATCTTTATGGGCAACGAATACAACTTAATCGAAATTATAGTTACACTAATTTTTTGGATTTTTGTCTCATCTCTTTTAGCTACCTTAGTATGGAAAAAAGGCCTTAGGCATTACACAGCGGCGGGGATGTAAAATGAAAACTATCAAGTCCTATCTAGGTATTTATCAGCAATTTCTGGCAACTTGTTTCGCTGAAGCCAGCTCATTTCGCCTAAACTTTGTACTACTGATATTGATGGACCTCCTTTTCTATTTTACGACACTAGCCTCCGTTGATTTTATATTTCAATATACAGATACGATAGGAGTTTGGAGTCGTGACGAATTTATGTTTTTTGTGGCTTTTATGCTCACGATTGATCAACTTCATATGACTTTTATTAGTGAGAGCTTCTGGATGCTCTCCGCTCATATTCGACAAGGCATGCTCGACTTCATTCTTTTAAAACCAAAAGGAACTATCTTTAGCGTATTTTTCCGATATATAAGGCCTGCTAGCTTATTAAACTTTGTTATTACCTGGGGCCTTCTTATCTACTACGGGTCCAAGGTTGATTTGGGCTTTGTCGATTGGGCCTTACTACCGTTTTTCATTCTTCTTGGACTATCTCTGCTTACGAGTTTAGAAATACTTATATCTACAAGTATGTTTTGGGTTATTGAAAGCTTTGGAATTAACTTTCTAAGGATGCAATTTCAACATTTATCAAGGTGGCCCGATTTTGTTTATCATAGCTTGCCTCGACGATTGTTTACTATTGTATTTCCCATTCTACTGGTAGGTAGCGCTCCAGTGCGTTTTCTCCTCAATAAGGATGAATATTGGTGGATTCTAGGAATGATTGGCGCGCAAGTTGTGTTCATTTTTGTTATTCGTTTTTTCTGGAAACTAGGACTCAATAGATATGAGTCTGCTTCAAGCTAGGATTATAAAATGCGATTAATGTGGTTTAGACGAGATTTAAGACTGGAAGACAATACAGCATTTACCGCGGCCTTGAAAGCAGCTGAAAGCGATGGCTCTAATGTACAGCCTATTTTTATCTTCGATCGCAATATTCTTGATAAACTCGAAGATAAAGATGATGCACGCCTTTCATTTATCCATTCTACGATCGAAAGCATCAATCAAGAGTTGAAAGAGTCTGGCTGCACGATTAAAACCTATTACGGAAGACCAATTGATGTCTTTAAACAAATTTTAAAAGACGATAACTTCAAATCTATATACACCAATCGAGACTACGAGCCCTATGCTCTTGAGCGAGATGGTGAAATTGCCAACTGGTGCAGCCAGAATAAGATTGAGTTTCAAACCTTCAAAGACCAAGTTATCTTTGAGAAATCAGAGGTGGTAAAAGCTGACGGAAAGCCATACACCGTTTTTACCCCCTATAAAAGGACCTGGCTTAAAACAGTAAAAAAGGATTCCTTCAAAACTCTTTCTTACAAGAAACATTCAAATTTTCTCCGTCAAACTCAGTTTCAAGAAATCATTCCATTGAAGAAAATGGGCTTCAAACCCACCTCTCTTGAGTTTCCAAAAAGAGTGATTCAGAAAAAAACTATTGAAAACTACCATGAGCAAAGAGACTTTCCTGCGATAGAGGGCACCTCTCTTCTAGGAATTCATCTTCGTTTTGGAACAATAAGCCCGAGAAAATGCCAGCAGATCGCCACTCAACTCAATGAAACATGGCAGTCAGAACTTGTTTGGCGAGAATTCTTTATGCAAATTCTTTATCATTTTCCACATGTTGTTAACCAGTCATTTAGAAAAGAATATGACAATATACCTTGGAGAAATGAGGAAGGTGATTTTGAAAAGTGGTGTGAAGGTAATACTGGCTACCCACTTGTTGATGCTGGCATGAGAGAACTCAATACAACGGGGTATATGCACAACAGAGTGAGAATGCTAGTTGCAAGTTTTTTGACAAAACACTTGTTAATCGATTGGCGTTGGGGTGAGCGTTACTTTGCTCGAAAACTATTGGATTTCGATCTCTCCGCAAACAATGGGAACTGGCAATGGGCGGCGGGCACTGGTTGTGACGCTGCTCCTTACTTTAGAATTTTTAATCCTGAAACTCAGATTAAAAAATTCGACAGTAAGTATGAATACATCAGTAAATGGGTGCCTGAATGGGACACAAAAGACTATCCGAGCCCGATGGTCGATCATAAGATGGCCCGAGAAAGAGCTCTAGCAACATACAAAAAAGGTCTTGGAAAAAGTTAGGATTTTGGTTTCGCCAACTCAAAACCGTGATTCTCTAGCATTTCGTGACAAATACTTTTTAGAGTTCTAAGAATATCGCTAGACTCTTGAGACATAGCACAACACTGCAAGTAACCGAGCTTGGTCAGCAAATCAGTTTCTTTATTTTCTTGATCCAGCCACTTGTTTAAATATTCGTAGCTGTAAACCCAATCCATCAGGCTATAATCAGAATTATCTACGTGTTCGAGTAAGATTTCTATACCTGGCCTTTTATGGGGGTGGGATCGACTTACCTTAAAAATTTCTCTCGTTATATTGAGGAAGGTCTCTACACTAGGAGAGGCCTTAGCTAAAAGAGATATCTCTTCGTCAGACATTTGCCGTCCGGCCTGAGTTTTCCTGACATGATCAATAGCTTGGAGCCAGTCATGACTATTGACTTTACCTTGATCCTCTAACTCTTCTAGTAAACTACTCCACTGAGATTCCAGGCTTTTCTCCATTTAAACTAGCCTCCTCCAGGGAGGCTGCATTTTTTTCATCAGGCTCATAATCCAAATTGGGAGCCAACCACCGCTCAACCTCTTCAACCTTCATGGATTTACGGTTTGCATAGTCGACAATTTGTTCTCGAGATAATTTACCAACATGAAAATACTGAGCCTTCGGGTGATGAAAATAATAGCCACTTACAGAACTAGGAGGATTCATTGCAAAATTCTCAGTTAAACTTACGTTTAACTTCTCCTCTGCGCCTAACAACTTCCAGATCTTACTTTTTTCTGTGTGATCAGGACAGGCCGGATAACCCGGCGCCGGTCTAATTCCACGGTAATTCTCTTCGATGAGGTCATCTATGCTAAGGTTTTCCTGCTCACCATAACCAGCTAAATTCCTCACCCGCTTGTGGAGATACTCTGCAAAAGCTTCAGCCATGCGATCCCCAAGAGCTTTAATCATAATTGCTGAATAATCATCGTTTTTTCTTTCATAAGTTCGAGCAAACTCCTCAACCTCATGCCCCATAGTGACGACAAATGCTCCCATATAATCGAAGTCACCAGACTCCTTGGGAGCGACAAAATCAGACAAACAAAAATACGGACTATCAGTCTTTGTTTTCTGTTTTTGCTGGCGAAGAAAATTGAAAGTTTCTAAATGCTGACCTTCAGAATCAAAAATTTCAACATCATCACCAGTATTCTGAGCCTTCCAAAACTTAAAAAGAGCTCTTGGCTTAAATCGCTTCTCTTCAATAATTATTTTCATAAATTTCAGGGCATCTTTATAGAGCTCTGTAGCCTGCTCACCAAACTTTGGATGCTCTAAAATTTTAGGGAACATTCCTTTAAGCTCCCAAACCCAAAACAACGGAGACCAATCAATATACTTTTTGATATCTTTAAGATCTACATTTTCAAGAAACTCGAGCTCTAAGCACTGTGGATGGGCTTTTGATTCAGGAGTCCAGATGAACTTTTTACTTCTACTTTCTTCCAGGCTAAGAAGAGGCGCACGTTTCTCTCTCGACTTATTATGATGATCGCGTAACTTCTGATAGGACTCTTGAAGTTCATTGGCGTAGTTTCCGTCACTCTCTGGAGACAAAAATCTATTAGCGACGCCTACAACCAAGGACGCATCTCCGACATGACAAACTGGCAACTGCGTCTTAGACGCAATTTTCAAAGCCGTATGAAGACGACTAGTCGTTGCACCACCAACCAAAATCGGAGCTTGAAGACCAGCTCTCTCAAATTCTTGAACATTATAAATCATCTCGTCCAATGAGGGGGTGATCAAACCACTCATACCAATCATGGCAGCATCGTGTTTTTTACAGGCCGCTATAATATCTTGGCAGGAAACCATCACACCTAAATCAATGACTTCATATCCATTGCAGCGAAGAACAACACTGACAATGTTCTTACCGATATCGTGAACATCGCCCTTCACCGTCGCGATTACCACAGTTTTTTGCGCCTGGCTTCCTTTATCCAATTCGTCTTCCATAAACGGTGTCAGATGGGCAACTGCCTTCTTCATGACTCGAGCACTTTTGACCACTTGAGGTAAAAACATTTTCCCTTCACCAAAAAGCTCACCAACGATTTTCATTCCATCCATCAATGGGCCTTCGATAATATCAAGTGGCTTTTTAGGGAGAACCCTTAACTGTTCAACATCATCGACAATAAAATCCTGAATCCCCTTAACTAACGAGTAGGAAATTCTCTCCTCAACTGGTTTCTCGCGCCATTCGAGTTTACTGGTTGTTTGAGCTGAGGACTTCTGACCTTTCACAGTCTCGGCATACTCAACCAGTTTCTCAGTGGCATCGTCGTTTCGATTTAACAAAACATCTTCCACTAGTGTGAGTAATTCTTTATCAATCTCCTCATAAACAGCTAACATTCCAGCATTTACGATCGCCATATCGAGGCCAGCTTCCATAGCGTGATACATAAAGGCACTATGCATGGCCTCTCGAACAATATTGTTGCCTCGAAAAGAAAACGAAATATTACTCACTCCACCGCTAGTCAAAGCTCCGGGACACAGAGTTTTGATCTCGCGAACGGCTTCTATAAAGTCCACGGCATAGGAGTTGTGTTCTTCAATTCCAGTGGCCACTGTGAGAATATTCGGGTCAAAAATAATGTCTGAAGGAGCTAACCCCACCTCGTTAACTAAAATATCATAGGCTCTCTTACAGATCCGAACCTTGTCTTCTTTATGGGCGGCTTGGCCATTTTCATCAAAAGCCATCACCACAACGGCGGCACCATATCGTTTTGCTAAAAAAGCCTTTTCTTTAAAATCGTCTTCACCTTCTTTTAGTGAAATCGAATTAACTATTGATTTTCCTTGTGCCACTTTTAGTCCTGCCTCGAGAACAGTCCACTTAGAGCTATCAATCATAACAGGAACTCGAGCAATATCGGGCTCACTTGCAACTAGATTGAGAAAGCGAGTCATACATTCCTCACTATCTAAAAGCCCTTCATCGAAATTAATATCGATAATATTAGCCCCGTTCTCAACTTGCTGCCTCGCAATTTTTAACCCTGCTTCAAAATCCCCTTCTTTGATGATACGAGAGAACTTTGGAGAACCGGTGACATTTGTTCTTTCACCAACCATCAGAAAAGTATTTTCACCGTTGAGGTGATTTGTGAGAACATCCAAGCCAGAGGTTAAAAACTCGTCTTTTTTAGCAGGAACTTTTCTTGGTGCATAAGTCGATAGTTTTTCATAGATCGCTTTAATATGCTCAGGAGTCGTTCCGCAGCAACCTCCAACGATATTTAGAAACCCACTTTCTGCAAAATCAAGCAGCGCATTTGCAGTATCCTCTGGTGCTTCATCATAGCCCGTTTCACTCAATGGGTTTGGCAAGCCGGCATTTGGATAACAAGAGGTATAGATAGAGGCCCTTTTTGAAAGAACCTCCATATAAGGTCTCATTGCCTCTGCACCAAGTGCGCAATTTAGTCCAACGCTCATAGCTTCACTGTGCTCAAGAGCAACCCAAGCCGCCTCAATGGTTTGACCAGATAGAGTTCTTCCTGAGTTATCAGAGATTGTTAATGAAAGATGAACTGGCAATCGATAGCCAATTTCTAGAAAAAGTCTGTGAATAGCAAAAATTGCAGCTTTCAAATTCAAGGTATCAAATGTGGTTTCGGGAAGGAGAGCATCGACACCACCTTCGACAAGAGCTTTCGCTTGTTCATAATAACACTCAACTAAGTCATCAAAGGTAACAGCTCTGTATCCAGGATCTTCAACTTTAGGTGACAAGGAAGCTGTTCGATTAGTCGGACCAAGGGCCCCAGCCACAAAAACCTGGCGACCTAATTTCTCTTCATACTCGTCCGCAACCTCTTTAGCTAATCTTGCGGCTTCGACATTCAATTCCTGGGCATATTTTTCTAATTCATAGTCTTTTTGGGAGATTGAGTTGGCATTGAACGTATTAGTCTCAATTATATCTGCGCCCGCTTCTATAAATTCGCTGTGGATCTTTCGGATAAGCTCAGGCTTCGAGAACACCAATAACTCATTATTTCCTTTAAGGTCGATCTTGGAATCCTTAAATCGAGTCCCTCGATAATCAGACTCACTGAGGTTATAATTTTGAATCATTGTTCCCATGGCACCATCCATGAAAACAATTCGAGATTCAAGAAGCTCCTGAAGAGCCTGGCCACGCTTAGATAGGGGTAATTGAGCAATATTCATAGGTTCAGGCTAGCTGAGTCATTCCGCAAAAGCATCAATTATTATCCATGATGTACCGTATCTATATATTCTAAAACCATTAATAACCAGATCTTAAGGTTGAGACTAACTGTAACTCTAAAACGACAGTTGCGAGCTTATTTGAATTTCGCTAAGCTTTTCACATGGGGGATCAATATGTCGAGCAAACCTAAAGAAAAGCCTCTTGATAAAGAAGAAAGAGTGGAACTTCGAGAGCTCCACGAGAAAGCTCTTAAGGTTGTTGGTGAAGATAAAGTCTTGCGCAAAGACGGACGAGTCACTAATAGGATCGAACTGGTTGCCGAATATGTGACTCAGAATAAGGGTAAACTCGATTTAGACACTGCTGAAGATGTCAGCTTTGCACTAGGAGTTCTTCTTGGAGCTGAATATTGCGAATCAATGAAATGGGAATGGACTCATCTGACCTATTCTGACGGATTTGAAGGTTTTGCAGTCATTGCAAAAGATCGCTCAATATTGGTTTTCCCGATTCTCGTGGTTTACAAAATCCTTACCGACAAAAACCAAGCAAATAACATAAAGATGAATTTTAACTTGGTGAAGTCCGGTGGTGGTCGTCAAAATTTGAGTAAGATTAAACCAAAAGCCTACGTTCCATTGATGTAACCTATGAACTCCGATCACTATATCCACAATATTGATCCAGTGGCTTTTACCATCGGGGATTTCGGCCTTTCTTGGTACTGGCTTTTTTATCCATTATCTTTTTTATCCGTATTCTTTATCTCTGATTTTGTGAGAAAACGTACAAATGATCTCACTAAAAACCAACTTATAGATTTCTTTGTCGTGAGCTGGATAGGTCTTCTATTGGGTTCTAGACTCGTATATATCCTCTTCTACAACCTTGAATATTACCTTGAAAACCCTGAAATGATGATCCAGTTCTGGAGGGGCGGCATGAGTTTTCATGGAGCCCTATTGGGTGGGTTTGCAGCAAGTTATTTGTTCGCAAAGATAAGAAAAGTCGACGTCTGGAGCTTTTACGACAATATTGTCTTCGGTTTGCCTGTGGCTCTATTTTTAGGTCGAATCGGAAATTTCATTAATGGAGAACTTTGGGGCAGACAGAGTGAGCTACCTTGGGCCGTTGTCTTTCCACAGGCCGATCAAATTCCAAGGCACCCCTCACAAATTTACGAAGCGATGCTTGAAGGCCCTATCTTAGCAGCCCTACTCATTTTGGCTTACAAGAAGTTCAAACTCAGCCTGGGGCAGTTATCTGCTCTTTTTGTTCTTGGATATGGTGCGTTGAGATTTATCGTGGAGTTTTTTAGAGAGCCCGACCGGCAAGTGGGCTACATTTTCAGTTTCTTCTCCATG
>CAZFYV010000116.1:0-10000 GCA_964523195.1 uncultured Pseudobdellovibrionaceae bacterium | reverse complement strand
TCGGTTCGAAGGATATGGATTGCCTTCTCGATTGATTCGGGATCAGAGAGATCCAACACAGATTGGACGCCTCAGCGCTTAGATGCAAAACTCAATCAAATTCGTGATGTGATTCGCGCCCAGGGCGACTTGCCAGACATTTTAGCCGTGCAGGAAATAGAAAACCACAAGGTTATCCGAATGTTAGCTCAAAAACTTGGGTATAACCGCTACTTAGTGAGCAATAGTATTTCTCGACGAGGAGCCGATGTCGCTCTTCTTTTCCGCCAAGAAAAATTGGAATTTATCGACTGGGATCAGATCCAGATTCAAGAACTAACAGAATCTGGAATTCAAACTCGACCAATATTGAAAGCCAACTTTCGAGTCGCTGGGTCGCCAAGAAATAGTGTCTTAGGAGTTTATGTGAACCACTGGCCCTCACAGGCTGCACCTATTGAAACACGAATTGCTGCGGCGAGAACCCTGGCATGGGCCGTGGACCAAGAGACCAAGAGATTCGGATCTGGATATCACGTCGTAGCCCTAGGCGATTTTAATACCACCACTGGTGAAAGCCCCAATGCATTCGATGATGTCCTTCACAATAGAAGATGGAGAAACTCACTTTTAGACACTCAACTGCTATCGCGGCAATATGGGCAAGTTCAAAAAGGCATGAGTTTCGGCGGACCACTTATGGGCACCTATTGGTATCGCGGTGAGAATGTTTGGAATTATTTTGACCGAATTTTAGTTTCAAAAAACCTCTTCGACCGAAGAGGAATGAACTACGACCCCAACTCCTATCACATCATGTTCGAAGATTTCATGTCACAAGTTGTAGAGTGGACCCCCAATGGTGGCGGTCGAAGCATTCGCGTGAAAGTTCCATTTACCTTCAATTTTCAGGCGAGAAACTACCGAGAGCTTGGTTACAGCGATCACCTGCCGGTAATTATTAAGCTTCGAATCAGGTAGATTTTTCAGGTTCAAATTATCCAAACGATGCCCAAACCACTAAAATTACTAAGGGATCTTTGAAAGTGAAAAGCTTTCAGGTACAAGTTTGATTTACAGAGATTTTTGACGCCACGCGGCTAATCGCTTAAGACCTACGCTGGGTTTTAATTTAGGAGGCGGTTGTGTTCCGTTTTACTCAGCTCACTATAGTTTTAGTATTGGCCATTATTACTCTTGGGTCTTTCCAGAGTACGGCTCAAAATATTCAACCTCACTACAACCTGAGACCATGGGTCCTAGGCGGATATGTTATTAATCCAAATAACAACGTCGCTTACAAATACTACCTTACAATTTATCAAGGCTGGATCTACGGCATCGACAAAGACCTCCCGATCCAAAATGGCAGACTTGTAATTACTGACCAGCAATCGGGCCAAAAAATAACAGAAAACAACCCCCTTATATTAGATGAAAAAGATTTCGGTGGAAAAGTCGTACTCTTCCCAGGACTGATCAATATGCACGGTCATATGAAATACGACATTCTCCCCATGTGGAATATGGCGCGAAGCCAGTTTTCTAACCGCTATCAGTGGAGAACTTGGAGTGAGTACAAGAGCTACGCTGTTAGCTTGAATATGAAAGCACTAAGACAAGCCAATACAGACAGCTCAAGTGCTTATCCTAAAGAGCAAAAGCAGCTCAACGAATGTGCCGCAGCGAGATGGTCTGAACTTACGGCTCTCACCTCCGGAACAACTGCAATGCAAGGAATTGCACCAAACGGTAAGTGCGGACGATTCTGGGGAACTAAAAATGTTGAACATGCAGAAGACTGGTATGACAACCGCAGAGTAAGAGCTACATTTGAAGTTTTAGCTCCTGAATTTTACGAACCAATGACGACTAATTATATTCTTCCAAGAATTCAACAAGGTTTAGGGCACTACTGGAATGTGATTCAGGAACTTTTAGGAATGGCTGCCAATGGTGGAAAAGTGAGCCTCGGTCGCGATGATATTCCTGACAATAAAGCAGATCGCTATGTGAACTGGTTTGAAGCAAAAACTCGCCAAAGTGTCTGGGGATTTATGAATCAAGATATCCCCTCAGGTGCAGGACGTGCTTTTATCACTCACCTAGCAGAAGGAAGTCGAAGAGATGGTTATAACCGCATAGAATACCCTTGGGCCAGATTTCTTGGTTATATCAAACCAGGAATGAATATCATCCATGGCGTTGGAATGGACGGCGGAGATTTCGCCCATGCAGCCCAAAATGGTGTTTCTATTGTATGGTCACCAATGTCTAACCTTCTTCTTTACGGAGAAACTCTCGATGTTGTTTCCGCAATGTCAGCTGGTGTGAATGTTTCTATGGGAACAGACTGGTCTCCAACGGGCTCAAAACATATGCTCGACGAACTTAAGATTGCAAGACGATATCTCAATGCTTTCGAACCTCAAGGTCGAATGGTAACTGATAAACACTTAGTAGATATGGCTACCATCAATGCTGCTCGCGGACTCGGTTTACAAAATACCGCTGGCGCAATCGGCTATGGTAAATTAGCGGACCTTGTAGCAATCAAAGTAGACAACACATCCAACCGCAGAGGAGCTCTTTATTCAAAACTAGTTTGGGCAACTCAAAAGGATGTTGCACTTACTGTAGTACACGGGATGCCGGTCTATGGTGAGCTTGCGGCCATGAAAGAAGTGGGCCAGATGTGGGATGGTAGTTTACGTCGAGTCGAAGCTGTCCCTAGAAATCCACGACAACACAGAGACAACCGAGCATTTAACAACACATGTGGGAAACTAGCTGGAACCAAAGCTTTTAGGTTGGCTTACCAAGCTGAACCGGATTTAGTTTTTGCTGGAACAGGAATCAGCTCGGTCTATGGTATCGATCAAATCCTAACTGTTGCCCTCGGAACGTTTAAACAAGGTGCCGCGGCATCGGGAAAACCACGTCAGGTACAAGCTTTAGCGGACGGATTAGATCCTATGTACAACTGTGAAGACTTCGATTACCAAGCGCGGGTTCACACTTTCGTAGAGCAAGAAGTCCCAGCAAATCTTCAGGCAGCACAGGCTATGGAGTGGAAATACCAATCACTCAAGAGTCTTCCAGCTGATTACAATTTCGAAAAAGATCGTCAACTCATGATGTCTGTCGCTGAATAGCGATAGACTTATGAACCCGAACTGAGGCTCTAACTGGTTTTTTTCAACTTGCGTAAGAGCACAATCGACTCCGCTACGAGCGGAAGACTGTTAACAATTTGACCCATCGAATTCGGCATCCGCATAAAAGGAAAAGCCACTAGAACCAAAGCTGCACCGATTCCTTGTGCATTGAATGGAAGATTCAGCAACGGAATACTTAGAATATGAAAACTCAATATCATGATCAGCCATAACGAGATTATATAAGGCCTGAACAAGGCCACCATAGCAAAGAGTTGCATATATATAGTCCCCAGAATAAGGGGCCAACTCACCCACAAATTTGCAATAACAAACTCAGCCAATGGAGGCTCGTAACCGTGTTTCGTAATATAACTGGCGATCAAAACAGACATTGATTGAGGATTTAGGTAGGACATCTCCCCCTCTACACTAGCTAGTATAATACCCTCTAAAACTTTCCAACTGGCAGACATGGTATAAACAGATAGGGTAATCAGAGCAGCGAACCTGCAAACACTCAAATACTGCATCTTTACAGCTCGAGTGACGTTGAGACCCTCGTTTGGAAGAAAACAGAAACTAAAAGCCAACCAGATCCAACAGTTACTCGCATGCCTCACATGTGTAATTCCATACGAATGGGCAAAAATAAAAACTAAACTTACAAATGATAAAACTTTGAACACTCTTTTTGGGCTACCGATTAATATCGCTATTGTTGATATAAAAAAGGTGACATAAATCAAAGTAAAATAAACTTCTACGGGCAACCAATCTATAGCCCTTAAAACTGGAGGAGGAGCATAAACGACAATTCCCTCTTCACCTAAAGTCCTTTTAAGGAAACTCATCCCAACGCCCAAAATCGAAACGTAAGAAATCATGACGCCGACTTTAAACTTCTCGTAGAGCTTAGACACTTCAAAAAAAGATTGAAAATTGGGGTTTGCATAGGGCCCATTCAAAATCTTCCACCAAAACCGAGGAGTAATAAGGCGTTTAATCTTACTTATCACTTTGACCTACCGAGTTTCGCTGGTATTCGAATTCTCCCAAAACTAAAGTGGGTTCTGGCCACTGATGACGATGATTATTCCATACATCTATGGGATCATACTCTCTATAGACTAATCTATATTTGACAGAAACAAACTCCCTAAAAAATCGAGCCTCGAAGGACTTTCGGTTTTGCTCCGCCGAGGAATAGTCTTTTTTTGGTCGATGAATCGAACGCCCAAATCTAGCAATCACATTACCAGGAACTGAGTAAAGTTTTCGATTTTGCTCTCTGAACATTTTAATATAATCTTTTGGTGGGTCGAAGGTTTTTCCGTCTAACTCATAGATTTCAATTCCATATCCAGTATGGTTAGGAAAAACTCTCCAAAAAAGCTTCCAGCCGTAATAAGGAAAAAGCGAATTCTGGGCAATACCCCACCTATTATATAGCCCTGTAGAAAATGACAGCAAAAACCAAATTGCAAAAAAAACCAGGACAAACTTTTTAAATCGCTGATAACTCTTCATTTACAATTACTCTATAGCATTCTAAGCGTTCTATCAAAGCCCCTGTTAGACCTTTGACCCAGATTATGAAGATGGAAAATCACTGTTTGAGCCGGTTCCAGCTCATCTAAAGCTTTGCAAATCCCAATCATCGTGTTACCAATATTTCATTGGGGAGATGAGATTAATGTCTAAGTTACAACCTGTTAAAGGCACAAGAGATATTCTTCCAGAGGACTGGAGCAAATATCTCGAAATTAACGAATCGTTCATCAAAGTAGGACGACTTTTCGGCTTTTCTATGGTTGAGATCCCCGTCTTTGAATTTACCCGTGTTTTCTCTAGATCACTTGGAGATGCCACCGATATCGTTACAAAGGAAATGTATACCTTTGAAGACAAAGGTGGTGAGCAGATTACTCTTCGCCCGGAAGGTACAGCTGGACTTGTAAGAGCTTTTTTGTCTAATGGATTAACACGCTCCACACCAGTAAAATTCCTCTATAGTGGACCTATGTTTCGCTATGAAAGGCCTCAAAAAGGCAGATATCGGCAGTTCTATCAGCTAGGGGCAGAGCTGATCGGCGCCGCGACAGCACAGGCCGATATCGAAACTCTTAGCATGGCGGAGCGCTTTCTCACTGAAATCGGATTAACTGGAAAATATCAACTGGAAATCAATTCTATTGGAGATACTGAGTCTAGAAATAGATTCAGAGAGTCTTTGGTCGATTATTTTTCCAAATATAAAACTGAGCTCTCCAAAGAAAGCCAAGAACGACTAGAAAAAAACCCAATGAGAATTTTAGATTCCAAACAAGATGAAGATCAAAAGTTCTTACTTGAAGCTCCAGAACTTAAAGCAGCTCTCAACAAGGAAAGCAGTGAGTTTTTTGACACTGTCCTAGAAGGCCTTACCAAACTCGGTGTGGACTTTAAAATCAATCCGAGACTTGTCAGAGGACTCGATTATTACTGTCATACCGTTTTTGAATTCACGACAGACCAACTCGGGTCACAAAATGCTATTCTATCTGGTGGTCGTTACGATGGACTTGTTCAATTGCTCGGTGGCCCTGAAACACCAGGTATCGGCTTTGCCGCTGGAACCGATCGATTAGCACTTTTGTTAGATAAAGAAACCTCCAATTCAAATACCGTTCACGTTATTTCCCTGAATAAAAACCATCAGACCACTGCGCTCGAAGCCAGTCACATTTTACGAAATTCTCAAATTCCCTGTGAAATGGCTTATAGTGGCAACTTAAGTAAAAGACTTACCAAAGCACAAAAGCAAAATGCTCCCTTTGCTCTTATAGTCTCTGCTAATGATGCTGGTGAATCTAGATATGAACTTAAAGACCTTGAGACTGGTGAACAGTCCGAATTGAGTCTCGATCAAGCTATCGGAAAAATAGACCAAAAGATTTTGAAGCTCTAACTAGTTCGCTTTTTTAGAGTTGTCTTGCTTATCCTTACTATTTTCTTCTTCTGACTTCTTCTTTTGCTTCTTTTCGCGATCTTCCTGGATCTCTTTGTACGCATCATCCAAATCAGCAAAGAAATCTTTAAAATCGGAAGGGGCACCGACTTGTGACCTGAGTGGGTACGCTAAGGTACCACGGAACTGATAACCATTTCCTTTATAGGACTGGTAAAACTGAACACCTTCAGTAATAAACAAAAACAACATAATCAAACCACCAGATACGGCGGCGACTTTTTGTTTATTGACTGTTTTGAAGATGGTTTGACCAATGGTGAAAATCAAAAGGAACAATAAAGACAGACTAAAGATGACTTTGATAACTGAATAGGTTGCTGAGCCTGGTAGGTTGAAATTTAAAAAGTCTCCGGCCAGGGAATCTATCTGAACAAAAAACGACAGCAAAGCCACTGGCCGCAAAATTTTAAAGTATTGATATTTCTTAGCCTGAACTTTTGAGTAAATCGAAATGAAAAACGCAATCAAGGCAATACCTACTGCAGATGAAACCCCCATCAATACAGTTTCAAACCATTCGAACTCTCGAGCCCTTTGAGAACTATCAATTATTTGCATCAAGAAGGTTCCAGACAACAATAATATCGAATGAAGTATAGCAACGCGATCTTCTTTAGCTGATTGCTTTCTCCATTCTTCTAAATCAACCCGAACTGTTTTTTCTACAGGGTTTTGATCGGTAAAAATCTCTACTTTAACTGTACCTAGGCGGATTTTTGAATGTACTCCCAACTCCAGTTCCGAGACTTTCTTTCCCTTTACAACTAATCCATTCAAGCTACTGGTATCTCTCAAAAGGTACTGATCATTTTCATAAACAATCTCACAGTGCTGAGAGGATACACTTGCATCATTAATAATGACTCTATTTTCGATACTACGCCCGATCGAAATCGGCGCCTCTTCAAAGCGATAAAGCTCTGGTGAGTCACTACCGTGCTGAGAGATTTTAATCACTACCATCGGAACCCCTCTCAACTTGATCAATTAGCTGCTTTATCATGGATTTTATATTTGATTTTACAAAACCTCGAAACTCAGCCTTTAAAACGATTGCTTTTTTGGGATCATCGATACTTACCGCTTTAACCTCAACATTCAGAAGCTCTTCGAAGTCATGATATCCACGTACACAAACATTAAGTTGAAACGGAATATTACTTTTATTAACAATCTTCCTCTGAAAACATGAATACTTTGTAAACTTATCAGAATTAGAAAAGAAGAAAAACTCGAAGCTTCCACTATTATACAAGTTATTAAGAATTCTAAAAAACCTAAACCCGTTTAACTTATCACTAGAAATGGTCGTATAACTGACTTCGTAACTACCAGTATTTAACCCCTCACCAAGGTATGCTGAATGATTTAAGAAGCACACTTGCCTGAATGTTTCATAGCCGACCTTTTTCTCTTCGTCCCTATCTGACCAGCACTTAAGTGATTCCGGAGGTTGATTCACTACCCAATTTCCAACCTTGTAGGTTTTTTCGTTTTGCTTTTTAAACTCTGAAGTCAGACTGTCTTGAAGATTCATGAGCTGCTCTTCTATTCTCGTCATAATGCTCGAAATAGAAATTTTGGCCGAGGAGTCTTTAACATACTTTATAAGATCTTCTAAGTATCTCGCAGGAACAGAAAATGAGATATTTTGCGATCCAATCAAACGTGAAACGTTGATTCCAACCAAATGGGCCTTGTTGTTTACGGTAGGCCCTCCGCTCATTCCAGAGTTTATTGGAGAACTCATATGAACAACGGAATAGGCACCATACTTTATCTCTCCATTAAAGGTTCCACGAACTATGGACATATTGAGATCTTCAGGCTGACCTACGGAGAAAACCTCTTCACCCTGTGAGGGGTATTTCTTAGAAAACTTAACCTGACCAGTAAACTCTTTATCCTTCACTTGAATCAGGGCTAAATCGTGAACAACATCAACTGAAAGTATCTTTGCCGGAAAGACTTTTTTCTTTTCCTCTAAGTAAATTTTGTACTTTTTAGGTTCTATAACTGCGCTTGACACCACATGATAGTTTGTCGCTAGCCAACCATTTTCCTTGTCCACAACAAAAGCCGTACCGTAACTCGCTTTGGGAGAGTCTGATGAAATAGCGGTTTTCAGAGTAAAAACTAAGGGCTTTAAGGACTCAAAAACCCCATCCCCGGTGCTCGTCTTAGCAGTTGTCCCGAGAGCCACTTGGGAACAAAAAGTAACCAATAGAATGATCGCTACTCTCGAATTCAATATTCTTAGATTTTCTGACAACTTACAGCGCATTTGACTCACTTTATTAGCCTAGAGGAGTAGGCCTTAAATTGCAATTGACCAAAGGCCCAGTGACTGCTTCTATTAGTGGACTCAACGAACCAGACAAAAGCTCAGGAGGCTCAAATGTCAGAAGTGGAAATCTTTGACATCAAAGACCAAATCAAAGCCAACGCTTGGGTGACCCCCGAAAGCTACGATGAAATGTACAATCGATCTCTAGAAAACCCTGATGAGTTTTGGAGTGAGATGGCGAAAGAATTGGACTGGATGAAGCCATTTACTAAAGCTTCAGATTGGGACTATGAAAATGGTGTTCACATCAAATGGTTCGAAGATGGAACTCTCAATGTTTGCTATAACTGCGTTGATCGCCATGCCCAGGAGCGAGGCGAACAGCCTGCTTTCATATGGGAACCAGACGAACCTAATGACGATTCAATAGCCATCACTTTTTCCGAATTAAAAGACCGCGTATCACAAGTCGCTAATGCCTTGAAAGAAATGGGCGTTAAGAAGGGCGACCGCGTGACGATCTACTTACCAATGATTCCTGAGGCCGCCTATGCCATGCTTGCTTGTGCGCGAATAGGAGCAGTCCACTCGGTCATTTTTGCGGGCTTTTCCCCACAGGCAATTAAAGATCGTGTTACCGATTGTGACTCTGAGTTCATTATCACCGCAGACGAAGGTCGCCGTGGAGGAAAAATATCCCCTCTGAAAGCCAATGTAGACGAAGCCTTAAAGTCTTGCCCTGGTGTTAAGAAAGTTTTGGTCGTTGAAAACACTGGAGTCGAAATTGAGTTAGTCGAAGGAAGGGATGTCACCTACAAGGACCTTGTTTCAAAGCAATCTACAGAATGCCCTTGCGAAGAAATGAATGCTGAAGACCCTCTCTTCATCCTTTACACTTCAGGTTCTACGGGCAAACCCAAAGGAGTCCTTCATACAACAGGGGGCTACCTCCTATACGCTGCAACGACACACAAATATGTTTTCGACTACAAAGACGGAGAAGTCTATTGGTGCGGAGCAGATATTGGTTGGATTACTGGACATAGTTATATGATCTACGGACCACTAGCCAATGGTGCGATATCAGTGATTCATGAAGGAACACCAAACTACCCTACACCCAGTCGAGTTTGGCAGATCATCGACAAACATGAAGTAAATATTTTCTATACAGCGCCAACGGCCATTCGAGCCCTACGCCAATCTGGAAACGAATATGTGTTAGCAACGAACCGAAAAACCCTTCGAATACTTGGAACAGTTGGCGAACCTATCAATCCAGAAGCTTGGAAATGGTATTACGAGATTGTTGGTGAAGAACGATGTCCGATTGTGGATACCTGGTGGCAAACAGAGACTGGTGGGGTCTTGATCACTCCACTGCCTGGAGTAACAGCCCTAAAACCAGGCTCTGCGTCTCGCCCATTTTTTGGAGTTGAACCAGTGATTGTTAATGAGAAAGGCGAAATCCAAGAAGGTCCAACAGAGGGTCATTTGTGCATCAAACAGTCTTGGCCCGGACAAATGAGAACCGTCTACAAGAACCATCAAAGGTTTGTAGAC
>CAZFYV010000115.1:0-10023 GCA_964523195.1 uncultured Pseudobdellovibrionaceae bacterium | reverse complement strand
ATTCACTGCCAATAAAAAAAGCGAGCTTCCAAGGAAGCCCGCTAAGGTCAAGACGTCCCTCGCTAAAGGGAATTCTTATTAATTTACTAGATTATTGTGCCTCGGCTGGCGATAGCATACCTGGGTAATCTTGAGTGATTCTACGGAATACATCAAGGACCTGGTTGCGATCATCGTTTTCCTGCCAGCGGCTAAGAACGAGTTCTTTAACTTCACTCTTAAGTGGATTGTTATCAAGAGCACCAATCATTCCTTTGAAGTCTTGGAACGTGTGGTTCCCTCTGATCATCATCATCCATGGTTGCTCGCGAGAATCATTGCTATCAACAAATGGGTTGCCGCTTACACCGGCATCTTGAGTGATCAGGTGGAATGTCTCTTTGCTGCTTGTTTCTTCAACCATGTTTTCTGGACAAAAGAACTTACCAGTAGAGCCATCTTCAAGTTGCATTTCTGGAACCATTGGAGATGCGATGAAACACTTTTGAACCATTGCATTTACATTAAAGGATCTAGAAACAACTAAGATCGTTTGAGTTTCACTCGCAGTCACTGAAGCATCAGTGCTGTTCACCCACTTTTGTGATTGAACGTATCCGTAGTCACCAGACACACCAATGTTTAGACCAATGCTTGGCTTTCCGCTAAGGCTGTACCAAGGAGCTGCACCATCACCAGGTCCAAATCCGCCTGGTAGTTTAGGAAGTCCGAAACCAAACCCTGCAGAAGCCCCTGCTTTGAATCCCCAGCTCATAGAATGAGAAGAAGACTTACCATAAGACTTACGGATAGAAAGGTTAGTAGAAAGTCTACGAACTCTATATGTACCACTTAAAGAAGCGAATGTACCATTCTTAGTATTTGTAAGGTTTTGTACTAGGTCTCTGGCTTGAACGCCGACGAAGGCACTCGGGTTTTGCTTACAGTAGTGGTAAGCATTTGCTGCAGTCACACCTTCATCGAAAGGTCCTTTGCGGTTCCAGCGGAAAGTACGACCAATTCTCTGAGTCGGAGCTGGATAGACCTTGTCGCAAAGAGAGCTTAAGAAGCTTTCAGATTCGCGCTTAGAAAGGTTTTTGCCTTCGAGTAGCTTCATCATAGTCGTCTTAGAAAGAAAACCACGAGATTCCATGAGGCGTTGTTCTTGAGCAGAAGCACCTTCGACGAAATCAGCTTGAGTTAGAGGCTTAAGTCCTGAGTACTTTTTAAAACGCTCAACAGGAGACATCTTCTTTTCTTCAGCGATTTTGTACGCTTGCTCGAATTTTTGAGCAACCATATCAACGTTGAGTTGAGTTGGATTTAAGTTCACAGATGCAGAGTCTGATCCCATCGGTCCAACATAACCTTCGAAGAAACCAGGAAGTAAGTTGTTGCTTTCTACGAGAGGCTCAACTTTTGCCAATACTCTCAAGCGAGTAGAAAGAGCACTTAAGTCAGGAAAGTAAATAGTGATGTCTTCTTTGACAGTTCCGCGGTCAATCTCAAGAACTTTCTCAACAGTTGTTACGTGATTACGAACATCATCTAAAGATTTAAGTTCTGAATTATCACGCATAAACATTAAAGTAAGTTTAACTCGACCGTAGACGGCACTTGCTGGAACCCAATCAGCATTGATTGTTTTTCTGTACATAGTTGGGTTGAAAGTAACCTGGTAAGTATGCGGAGTCATAAGAGTTAAGTTCTCATCGATAATGAATTTATCAGTATCCATTCTGAACTCACCCAATGAAATAGACTTTTGATCTACATAGGCTTTGTCTTGATTGTTCGTCGACAAAGTCGCCGTAAAGTTACCTTGTTGTCCGCGATTAGGCTCAATGTTTACCTTCACGTTTGTTCTTTGAAGATCGTAAACAGTGCTCGACCAAGGATTGATCGCCATACGAGCTTGGATTGTTCCTTTGTTTCCTTCTCCGGCTGAGATTGTTCTTACAACTTCGATATTTTTTTCTGGAGCGAAATAATCAAAATCAAACTGCTCTTCCCAGAAAATACAGCCATTGTCGTCAGACGTGTGACTCTGAGAAGCAGTTCCTGAAGTAATTGTAAAAGGTCTGTCGTAAAGACGAGATCTTAAGACACGATCTTTCAAGCAAGCCTTGAAGCCGATGAGTCTAGATTTCGGAAAACCTAAAGCGTTAAATTCAGTTGTTTGAACGTTTGTACTGCCGATTGTGTCTACGAAAAATGTAGCTCCGGCCTCACCAACGCGTGGTTCACTTACTTCTTCACAACCAATTGTGGCTGCACAACTTAAAGCCACTAGGGCTAATTTTAATCTATTAGAGAATGTCATAGCTTGCCTCCAACCCAAAAGAGAATATGTCACGATCTGCTTGGAAAGGAAGATCGACGATTTCAAGTGTTCTTACGTAGCGACCAAAGAACTTCATGCTATCCTCTGGCATTTCGACTGTTAATTTCATTGAAAGAGCTTTTCTGTTGTTCTTCCCTACACTACGAGTGATGTAGCTAGACGGTAAAATATCTCTTTCGTTATAAACGTAAGCGACTTCTGGCGTGATTTCTAAATTTTTGTTCACGTCATACTCGACGCTTACAGCGGTGCTGTAACCTTCGTTAAGACCCGCGGGAGCTTTAATATTTTTAAGGTAAGCTCCAGAAAGCTTCACTTCTAAACTTCCGGACAAGTCTAATTCAAGACTAGAGCTTCCTTGATAGCCTTCGAACTCGTAAGCAAACTCTGTAACTTCAGAGCCAATACCAAAGACTGTGTTACCGTAGAGAGCTGAAGAGCTAGCTAGGTTAGATGGAAGGTCTGAGAATTTAAAGTGACTTCCGCCAACTTTGAATTCGATGCGCTCAGATTCAAGAGTTAACTCAGCACCACTTGTTACAAGAAGAGGTGTTTTTGACTCAGAACCAGGAGCTCTTTCTCTTCCGCTGGCAGTTGGTACTGTCTGAGCACTCATTACCGCAAAAGAGATTCCATCTTCTTCAGAGTCACCTAAAGTAATCTTCTCTGAGACTCCAAGAAAACCTGAAGTTCTGAAAACGGATTTAATTGTGTTAAAGTTTGTTGGTAGAACCCCACCCCGAATTTCGAACCAATCAGTTGGTTCTGCAACGATGGCAGCTTTGAAGAGAATTGCGCCAGTACCAGGATCCCCCTCGCTGGTATATAAAGATGCCGCATTTCCTTTTGTGTAGTATGCAAGAACATCAAGTTGAGCATCAAAAATTTTGCCGAACTTTCTGTTTCCTACAAGACCAAGACCCAAAGAGAAGTTGTTACTCTTTACAAACTCGTCTCTTAATAGAAAACCATCCATCGAGCCGATGAATTCAAGTTTAGAGTTTTTAACTTTGTCTGAAGGTGCTTGAAGTGTAATTTGCGAAGGTGCAACTTCGCTTGCTTTTGCTGTTGTACTTGCACTTGCTGTAATAGAGACCCCCCCTAAAACAGCAGCACAAGCCATGGCAGAAATAAACTTCTGCCCCCACCCTTTAAGAGTGGTCGACTCTTGCCTATTCATTTTTATCCCCCATTTGGAGTAACGTCTTTAACCCCCCGGAAAAAGACTCCACAACCCCCCACAGGCTTTGAAATCTTTTTAAATGACCCTGCAAAAGAAGACTTAGTTTCTGCTGCTTTTAAAATTCCCTTAAGATCTTTTAACTTCAAGCCCTTAGGGGAATCTTTGGATCATCCCACTTTAGTCCGGGAACCAAAATGGAACCACCTTGTACCCAAAGTAGATCCACTTCGCAAACGTCTTTTTTGACAGAAGAGATATTTCTTTGTCGATTCGGAGTGTCACTTGAATTGTTTACATGGAACCAAAGAGTACTGTCAGGAGTTGATTTTGATTTGCATAAGAAGCTCTTATTTAGCCTGAAAAAATGTAAGGCGTCGAAGTTCAAGTAAAGCTGAATTGAAACTTAAAAGAAAAAAGGGCTCCTTATAAAAGAGCCCTCGAAAAATTCTTAACTTATATGATCTATATTAAGCGCTTGGCTTATCGCCAATTCTTAAGATCTCATCGATCTGTGCAGAGTTAAACACTCCAGGAATAACCGATTCAATCATTCCAGTTCTACCAGAGAAGCTCATATAGTTCGCAAAAACTGCAGCTGCGGCTAATGCAGGGTTGTTACCCGTCATATAGTTCGTATCTGCGTTTTGAGTTTCAGTGAACTGACCGATTTGGAAAGCTGGAGTTCCCGCAGGAGCTAAGCTTTCAGGGCGACCAGCTGGATCATAAGCAATCATCCATACTGAACCTTTTGAACCGATATCTCCTCTCCAATCTGCTGAATCCGAATCATCCTCTTCACGAGTGGATGTCGCTCCATCAGAGTTAATGTAGAGGAAAGCTTTCTTCGAATCTGAATGTGCTTGCTCGATAATTCGACCAATCATTCGACCCGCGTTGAGATCTCTTTGGTTCGCCGTCGTTCGATTCGCACCTAAGTGATAATCGTAACCACCAAATGTTAATCCAACAGATGATGCTAGGCCTTGAAGAGCTGCTTTAACCATATTGGCAGCCATTGCACGGTTACCTTGGTCATCTGGATTATTGTTTCGTCGAGGATCCGTATTGGCAGCAATCTGCCATATTCTCTGAACTTCAGCGTCGGCTCTAAAATCGACGTTAAGTCCGTTAGCAATCAAATCTGTATTTTGAGCTGTCGCACACTTTACGAGTTTCGCTAAGTTTGCTGAAGCTGGATTTCTTTGCGCATTGGCTAGACCTTGGTTTTCACTAAGTTCTTGAACTAACTTCAAGAGTTTTCCTGCTTGGTTACTTGATAACTGTCCAAGAGCTCCATTTAGACTAACAGCGTTCTCTAAATCTGATTGTCTATTAACTCGTAGAGCTGTCGTTGGATTGATGTTCGCAGGGTTATGTCTCGCACCTGCCATTGAGTTATCTGATCCTAGGTTAGGAAGGAATTGTCCAGAAAGTCCAGCCGCCAAGACCATACCCGATGCATCCATTTCGTTTCTACTGGTATCATCAATTGATCTTAGAGGTACACCAACAAGTCTTGAGTTAGCAAGAGCTGCGGCAGAAGCCGTTTCCATAATACCTTGGATAATCAATCCTTGGTTCCAGAAAGGAGCTCCCATTTGTACGGTCGTTCCAGGGTTAGCACCTTGGCCAACACTTCGATAACTTTGAAGTGGTTGTCCACCGGCATCTCCATATTGCATGTTACCTGCGAACATGGCTCCTCCGCCGAGGGCAACTGTAATGAATGCTGGCATTCCGCCCGCTCCGCCATCAGCAGGAGCACATTCATCAGCTTGTGCCATGGCAGCGTTTGGTCCAAGTAGTAAACTTGGGATTGTTGCTGCTGCACCAAAGGTAATTAAACCTGAACTTATAAATTCGCGTCGAGTTGTTGGATATTTATGCTCGTAGCAGTAATCCTTTAATAGTTTATCGACGTTTGCTTTTCTTCTTTTGTGTTCTTGTTCTTCTAATTTCTTTTTCTTAAACTTATCCATAATTTCCCCCGACTTACATTTGATTTGCGCTGAGTGAGCCCAGCATTCCAGTGCATAGGAACATTGCTGCGTTACGTGTTTCCGTAGCGTTTCCGTCTGTCGGGAATGTTCCAGTAAAGTTATTAAAAATAGTACCCATCTCTTGAGATGTCTCGTTTCGACCCCAGCAAGATCTAGCCATTTTTCTGACCACATCTGCGATGATCGTAGTATTCAATGATGAAATACCTTGCCCAAAATCTACGCTAGAAAAAATCTTTCTCTCTGCGGCTGATTGAGCGCGCTCTTGGTTAACAAGATCTCTGCAAACTTCTCCAGCTAGAGATGTAATCGCCATCCACATCGGAGCTCCGACAGTGTCTGCGCCACCTTCTAGAGAGAAACTGTTCAGTGAGTTTCTATAGGTATTCATTGTATTGTTAGATGCTGTTTCGAGACCCGTACATGACATCATTGATTTTAAGACTTGGCCTTGGTTTACGACTGCAAAAGTTTCTACAGGCTTGGCCTCGTACTTTTCAATTGATGACTGGTCACATTGGTCATCTGTACAGAATATTGTTGATGGACCTTCTCCGGTTGCAGGTTTGAAAACTCCACAACCCGCTAGTCCGAACATTGAAATAAATAGTAGTGCTAATTTGAGTTTCATTTTTGATTCCCCTTATATCTTCCGTGAATTATTGTCCTACACATTCCATGCGACTAGCTACAGAGACGAACAACTTCTTAAGATCATAATCGCCCTCGAACTTGTCTGTTAATAATCTCTTTAGAGCGTCTTCGTTTTGCTTTAAAGAGCGCTTGCATACTGATTCAAAAGCTCTTTGAACCATGCATGAGCTAAATCCACGGGATTCAGAGACCATCTTTCCTAGGTCGCCCATTCCGTTACCAGAAGTGGCAGATCTGTACCCAAATAATTTATCATGTTTAGACGTTGTGGCTAAATTTACCCAAGAATCGTCTTTTACAATATATCCCTCAGGAAACGTATCGGTAGCTCTGGTGAATTTATAAGGGACTCCCCAGTTATCTACAGCGATTTCGTCATCATTTACTTCATCATTATCAGGATTGTTTCGTTGTGTGATATCTACAGGCGTTTGGAGGTCAGCGTGCTTAAGGTAACCGTCATCAAAGTCAACTAAAGCAAATGCTGGTCTCATAGAATCCATCCCAGAATGACACCCTTTACAAGTGGCCTGGAATCGATTGTTTGAACCTTCAGGGAAACGCTCAACGTCTCGTCCAACATATATATCAGACACTGAAGTATCAGCCCATTGGTTAATTTCGAGACACGTGAAAGACTTAAATGTATATTCAACGAGTCTTCTGTTTGTTCCATCAATAGCATGTGCTGCCATAAAAGATCTAGAAGTTAGAACGCCTGCAGGGTCTCTATGGGCAACAGCTGCTCCAGCGTTACCTACGAGTTTCTGGCCATCAACTCGAATTAAGGCGTCTTTTAAATCAACTGCATTGTCTTCTAAGAACTCATAGTGGTTGTTAGAAGTCAAAAAGTCGTCAACATCATTGTTAGGTACGTTCATTACCTTGGAAGGATCAGCAGCGTAGTAGAAATCACCAGTTAACATTTCTCTGGCGTCTACTCCGTCTCGAGCCATACCTACAATAGTTGCTACGAAGTCAGTGAGTGGTGCAGAAACGACCAAATCTCTGTTAGACATCTTTGCAGCGAATTCTCTCACTGTGATGCCGTAGAAGTTAGAATCTTCTGCTGGAATTGCAGCCGCTTGTTCCATCTTTTGTTCGCGAATCAACTGAGCCATTTGTTGAATTCGAGCGTCGTCCAAACCGATTTTAACTCCAGCAACTCTTCTATATATAGTGAGTGCTAATTTTTCTTCAACGGTTTGTGCTTCAGCAGTAGACTGCCCTAGCATGCCTACGACGGCGAAGATGACTAAGAGCTGAGCGAAACATCTTGTTTGCCAATTGATGACCATTTTTCATTCCCCCTAAGGATCTCGTTTCTCTATTCCCTGTAGAGATTTGAGACATTGTTGTGTGAACCCATAGTTAAGTAGAGCAAAGACTTTGCCAACTTGAGAGCCACTAGAGAGGTGTTAGAGTTCTGCAAGTTGTCTAACTCATCTGAACATGTAAAGTTCGTAAACATAGAAATGTAAATTTATGCTCACATTTTCTAAGCAAAGTGTTGGTGAAGTGCTTAAATTGTGTGCTGTATGTAACTGTAATTTCTATTTTTTGCCTGGTCCTGTTTCAAAATGAAACGTGTATCATCCGGGTAAAATAAGATCTGTTTAGTAATCTTGAAATTGCTGTAAACCTTGTTCACATATCACTCTGAAACACCAAAAAGTCCCATTGGAGATGTACCAAATCAGTATTCAAAATATACACCTGTCAAAGTTGTGTTCAGGTTTTGTGACTTAAACACCTGAAAATAGGAATTCGATCTGAAATCCAAATCATAAAGGTTACAGAGACCAATTTTGGCATTTTGGTTGCTCTTATTAAATAAGTGGTTGTGTCTCATGTGTAACATGCCGATACAGACTAAGATATGGGGGATCACTTTATAGTGACTAGGGGAAGTATCAAACAACATATCTATATATTAGTGGCTCTCGTGTTTCTCACGGGTTGTGATTCTTTTGTTGGAAAGCAAAAAGTAAATCAGAACTTGGCTGAGTCACCTGATGTTGTACTCCAGCCACTTGATCCATTCGATTCTGCTAAAGTTCAGATAGATTTAAATACGGTGGCAGAGGCTCAGGCTCGTTTTGCAGAAATTAATTCAGACCTAAATTTGAATAACAAAGCTCAAATGCGAGCTCTCGGAGTTGTGGGACTAGCTTCTGCGGCTAAGTCTAAGTCAGGTAAAGATATCGAGCTTCCAAAAGGAACGAAGCTGGCTGTACTCGTAAAGAATGGCTGTACTCCAAAAGATGACAGGGATGATGATCGAAGGAAGGCAACGGTATCTTCCAAAGGTGGATCTTCTGACGAGCCTCTTTCTGTATTAGCAAAAAAATATGAAGAGGTTCTTGAGTTAAAAACTCAAGCTTATAATTTGAGTCTCAAAGAAGACACCAAATTAAAGGAAATCAAGGAAGAGGCTTACGATGATAACTGTGTTTTAGGTGTAAGTCATAATAATACGGCGAGTATACCGACCTTGAATCACAAACAGATTAGTCTGCAAAATTCTTTAATCTCCGATGACCCGCTTTCTCAGAGGTTTCACGGTGGAGTCATGAATAACTACGAGGCCTATGCAAAGCTTTTTACTGGAGCAGATAGAATCAACGCAGACGTCGTAGTCGCTGTTCTAGATACAGGAGTTCAATATAATCACGAAGATTTTAGAAATGATATTGTAGCTAGAAACGGTGGTGACAGACTCAAAGAAGATTTTGCAAGCTCTGTATTCAGCGGAAATTCCAATAAAGGAAGAGATGACAACGGCCATGGAACCCACGTAGCGGGGATTATTGCTGCTGATTTTGACAATGGACGTGGTACTTTTGGGGTAGCTCCATTTGTAAAAATCATGCCTCTAAAGGTTTTAGGTACAAATGGATCCGGTTCTGTGACTGGTATAATCAATGGAATTAATTATGCCGTTACTAATGGTGCTGATGTCATAAATATGAGTCTTGGCGGACCTGGAACCAACTCTATGATTGAGTCAGCGATCAGAACCGCTGTGCAAAGTGGAGTTTTCGTTGCGGTTTCCGCAGGAAATAGTTCCAACAATCTAGATTCAGAACCAAGTTTCCCGGCTGTCTATGGAGCGAGTATTAATGGAATGATGACTGTTGGTTCTATTGACTCTGTTACTGGGTCTAGATCGAACTTTTCAAACTACTCTACAACTAGGGTTGAGATTGCGGCTCCTGGAAGCAATGGAATCTGTACCACTATAATTGAGGCTACTGAGGTCAATGATACAGATGATTATGCGTGTTTAGCTGGAACCTCTATGTCATCCCCAATGGTTGCTGCTGCGGCTGCCTCTGCAATAGGATTTATGAAAACCCATGGTCATAGCTATACTCCAGCGAGTATTGAGGAGTTTTTGACTGTCAACGCCGCCTCTAATAATAACTTAAATCTCTACGTTAAAAATGCAGCTTATTTGGATATGAATAGACTTGCGGACTCTTTGGTGTCCTTAAATATGGGTGGAACTCCAACTCCAACACCGACTCCTGCACCTACTCCTGTAATGCCGACACCGACTCCAACACCGACGCCGACTCCAACACCTACTCCGCCAATGATTGACCCAAGTCAAAATCCTAGGGTCGATGAGAAGCTTCCAACGGGTGGAACCTTAACTCGCACTGTTGTAGCACAGGGCTCTGGTCTTTCTTACCAGTGGCAAAAAGACAATGTAAATATTAATGGACAGACGACGGCGACATTGAATGTTTCTCCTCTTGCGAAGTCAGACTCGGGAACTTATTCTGTGACTGTTAGTAATGGTGGAGGAAGTGCTAGTCATATCTTTGGGACTATTACTGTTGAAGACCCACCTGCTA
>CAZFYV010000114.1:7165-10088 GCA_964523195.1 uncultured Pseudobdellovibrionaceae bacterium | reverse complement strand
ACGCAAGACAGACGAAAATTCAATGTTATTTGGAGGCCAAATAAGGCTTAACCACAAGTTCGATTCCTTTGATTCACTTGATTTTGGAGGTGGTTTTTTTGGGTTTACAAATGTTCGAGGTTTTACTCCACTTTTTGACGGTGAAGCCCACGGTAACTCACTCTCCGGTGATGGAAGCGAAGAGGATCCATTTGTTTTGAGCAATCGCTATCAAATCGCTGAACTCTTCACGAACTACAGCACCAGAGTGTTTGGACAAAAACTTTCTATTGGTCTTGATGGGATAGTTAACACTGCCATTTCTAAAAACAACCTCGGATCGACCTTGGGAATAAAAGTAGGAGACAAGAAGTCTTCATTGCCACTCGTAGTTGGCTATAAATTTTATTATCTTGAAAAAGATGCCACTCTAGGCGTTCTTACTGGCTCTGACGCTTTTGATGGAGACTCAAACGGTAAAGCTCACCTCATTTTTAGTGAATTTTACATTTCTCCTAAGGCTTCAATTGCAACACAAATTTTCGTTTCAAAACTCGGACTCGATGGCGAGAAAACCAACTTCTCAAGGGCCATGGCAGACTTCAAAGTTAAGTTTTAACAGAAGTCTGCCGACCTAAATAATCTTATTCACTAGAGGCCATTGACGTCATTTTATCCAAGGCCATTGTCATCTTCTTAATCTGCGGAAGATCATTTTTAGCTCCATGCCTTTGAGCTAACCACATAGGGTTATTGTAACTCACGAGTACTTTTCCACTGGCGTCTTTGTAGATAAGAACTTTCACCGGAAGGTCAATACCAAAGCTGCTGGAGGCTTTCATCAAAGGAGTTCCCACTTTGGGGTTTCCAAAAATCAAAAGCGTGCTTGCATCCATTTTTAATCCCGCCTTTTTTGCATTAGCTGAATGATCTACTTTGGCAAAAATTTTAAATCCCTTTTTACCCAAAATCATTTCCATTTTTTCAAGAGTCTTATTAAAACTGAGCCGACTTTCTTTTACAATTAAACCTGATTTTTGAGACGCAAAACATATTGATGTCAGGAATAGACTTATCATAACAATGCATAACTTAGACTTCATAACTTCCCCTTATTTAGATTCGTTTCGAAGACTAACACAGTTCAATTGTTTGAAAAGTAAAAATGCAGGAAGAAACTTCTCCCTGCAAAGGTATATGGTATTGGCATTATAAAATGATAATAAAAGTCAAAAAAAGCGGGGGAAACGGAGCGCTTCCCCCTACAAATGGTTCCCCTGATACTTTGTCCGTCCCTTTAGTCAAAGCATCTTTCCCATAAAATCTTATCTAAAAACTAACTCTTAAGCTTGTTCGTCTTCCAGTTAATGGATCATGAGCTCCCAACTCAAAGGTACCAGATAACTCTGCTGGCGCTCTGAATATGTAGTCAACACCGCTTGCTCGCCAGTCACTATTTCGAGAAAAAGCCTGACCGGTGTTATCAACTCCCACCACTGTACCAATTGATGCAGAAGTGGCATTGTGAATAGTAACAGTTCGACCAGATTGACTGTACCTAAGAGCCGGCACATTAACATTGCAATCATTATCTTTAGTTAAACGATTGAGATCAGAATTTGAAATTCGGTTAAAACGTCTCGTTCTACAAGCGAGCTCAGCTTCTCCAAGGTTTTTAAATTCACAATAGTGTTGTGAGTCACCGTTAACGTATAACTCTTTACCAGATGCATTTTCATAACATCCATCCGCTACCTTGGGTTCAGAAGGAGTCGGAGTCGACATACTTTCAGAACAAAGGTCGTCTTCTTTATTCCCAACATACATATTATAGAGGAAGTTACCGTCACCATAGGCCTCTAAAACGTATCGACTTATTACATATGATCCGTTTGTACCATCACCATCATTACAAACTGAGTTGCTGGCATACTCTCTAAAAGTAGCTAAACAGGTCACAGAGTTACTTGATTTATTTACGATGAACCCTCTTTGTGTATTTGACCTATAAAAACAAAACTCATTAGGTAACTCATCTAGAGTTCTTACCAAATTGTTTTCAGATCGTGGCGAAGATGCCTGTGGCTTGTCACATACCAAAATAAATTCATTGTTTGTATCACAACTATTGTGGACTTGACTGACACAGTTTCTAAAACCTTGATTGAAGGCTGCTTTCTCAACACTATATTTCATTGCATTTTGTTGACAAGACTCTTGGTATACAACTTTTCCGCTTGGTGGACTTGGCATTGCATACTTGCGCACCACTACTGTTTTAGTAACTCGAGTCTGATCGTCAGCTCTATCAACAGCTTCAATAGTATGACTACCTACAGCCAGCCTAATATCCATAGTTCCATTGAAAGATCCTCCACCGATATTCATACCATTCCTAAAGATATCCGCAGGTTTCTCTGTTGATGACCACCTTAAAGTAACCGTACAGTCATTCTCGTGTCTATTTAACCAACATGTTCTGCTGCTAATATCTAATGTTACATTTCCGCCAGAGTAATTGAGAATTCTATTGATTTCTTCCTCTGCTTCTTCGATGAGAAGTCTTGCAGGTCCAAGATCATTTTGCGAGATCAGCATTCGAGCCTGAGCAAGCTTGCTTTCTATAGAACTCTTTTGCTCGGCAGAAATCCTTCGAAATTCATCTTCCACTTTGCGATTCACCTGAGAAATTCTATTTATTAGGCGTTCTGCTTCCGTTGGATCGTTAAAATCATCACTATTCGCAGACCTTACACAAGCATTTTGTGTATCAGAGAGGTTTTGCATCTGTGCATTACCAGCAATCTGTTTCCTATCAATATCGTAGGTTACAATATCAAGACCATCTAAAATACTGACAAGCTTATCCCCTTCTAGAGTTTCAGATAAAATAACTTGAGCCGAATGCAATGCCGCTAATCCAATCCTGCTCATTTCCATAACA
>CAZFYV010000114.1:0-7155 GCA_964523195.1 uncultured Pseudobdellovibrionaceae bacterium | reverse complement strand
TGGCACTCCTTCATAGTTAATTTTGATGCATATTTTCAACTCACCAATCTGAAGACTTCCTGACTTCCTATCTAGCAACGCTACGATAGTTTCACCATCGGAATAAACTCTGAAGTCTGAAATAGTATCATTAGTCACAGACATACTCTGTGTACTCACAATTCCCAATCCAGATACAAAATTTTGAGCCCCCAGAATGTCTCTAGAACCGTCGCCATCAATATCTTGATAAACTGACTGAGAACAAATTTTTGAGTTTTTGTTCTTACTACTCTGATTTTTGAGTTCGAATTTTCCTACGGAACAATTTTGAAACAAAAGAATACAAACGCATGCGATCATGCATGCCCCAAACACCTGCCGATTCATGGCACCCCCAAATTATGTCTTCCCGTTAATCCCACAGACTTGAATTAGCAAAAGCGTGCCCACCTCTTTCGCGCTTAATTTCGTTTTAAATGAATACAAATTTTAGAGCTGTCTAAAAAGAAGACAAAATCGCGTTTTTGAGCCCACCTCTAAGTGCCTGTAATTACGTAAGATATTGAGGTCGCTGTCAAAAGTTTGAGTTTGAATGGTCAAGCGTCTCAAATCTGTGACTAGATTTTGACCACAAAAATCTGCGAGTCATTGATTTATTTCCCTGTCTTTATATGCTCAGTTATCAGCCAAAATTCATAGAGGGGGAAGATATGGCTCTCAGTCCAAGCACCAAGAAGTTCCTGCAACAACGCTTTTTCATACGTCGAGTTCTGTTTGGAAGCTTTGTCTTCAGTATTCTAGTTTTCGGCGCTGTTCTCTACACACAAGCCGACCAATTCAAAAAAAGCACCAGCTATGAAGCTCAGCAGGGAGATATTGTCTATGGTGATGGAGATTCCACGGGAACTATGGAGGTTGCTGATACAAATAGTAATTCAAACGATCAACTTCCAATGATGTTGGGCCTCATTGCGTTGATGAATGTGGTAATGGCCTTTGTCTTGCCACAAATCCTTGCTAAACAACAAAACTATAAGAGCCTCAAACAAAAACCAGTGGCCGACTTTCTTAGGGGCCAGAAAGATCGCTATGGAAACCCAGTCTGGAGTGAAAATAAAATCGCTGAGATCACCCAGTTGCCTGAATCTGAACAATATATATATGTTTTATCTAACGGCACATTCATTTCGAGTATCATTCAATGGGCTCTATTCGAGTCTGTGGCGATCATGGGCTTTGTAGCGACTACTATGACCGGTAATTTTAATACGTTTTTACCTTTTGGAGCCGTCGCCTTGGTTCTTATGTTCTTAACCGCACCTGTTTCGGGAATGGTCGAAAAGAAAGCAAAAAGAATGGCCAGAAAGGCCTATTAATATCCATGGGACTTTATTCTCTCGATAATTGTTTCTCTAAAATCTAAAACTAGTTTCTTCTGTTCTGGCCAGAAAAACGGGCCAGGACTATCCAGATCTGTCCAAACCTGTTCATATTCCCTAGAAGTATCTGTCGGATATCCTTGTTCTTCTTCTGTCATAAATAAAAAGTAAAGAGTTTCAACCCAACGTGTTTTCACAAAGTTTTGTCTATAGGCATAAGCGAGTTCACCTAGGTTTGTCAGGGCTTGGAAGCCAGCTTCCTCATGTGTCTCCCTAAAAGCGGCCTCCAATGCATTTTCTCCAGGATCAATTCCGCCTTTGGGTAAAACAAAGGTAGGTAAATCTCCTTCACGAACCAAGGCTAGCTTAAGGCCACTAGATTCTTTTCGAATCACAACACCACCAGCAGTTTTTCGTACTGGTAACTGATCGTTGGGTTCGTACCAGCTTGCATCAATCGTGGCGAATTTTTTGTGTTTCATAAAGGACCAACCTTTCAACTTGGCAACCACATCAGCTTAGCATAAAAACACAATAAAGGGATTATTTGATAGGAGTAGTCTATGGAAAAACCTTCAGGAATTTCAACCACGGCCATTCACGGCGGAGAAGACTTATCTCGAGCACACGGGAGTGTTATTCCCCCTATATATCAAAGTTCCACTTTCGAATATGGCGGTCAAAGCAGCTACCACGACATAAAATACATTCGTCTCAATAACACACCTAACCACCAAACCCTCCATTCTAAACTTGAGCAATTGGAAGGGGCCGAACAGAGCTTGGTGACTTCAAGTGGGATGGCGAGCATCTCATCCGCCATTTTAGGGGTACTTGAAAATCAAGGCCACCTACTCGCCCAAAAAACTCTCTATGGAGGAACTTACGCATTTATTACCCAAGATATAGGTCGATGGGGCCATAATTATGACTTTTTCGATCCCGATAATATGGACAACTTAGAAAGCCTTTTAAAAGAAAATACACGGGCTATTTATGTAGAAGCCATGACCAATCCAAATCTTGAAGTTCCCGACTTTAAGAGGATTCTCAACTTTGCAAAAAAACACAATCTCGTAACCATGATTGATACAACCTTTGCACCACCAACTCTTTTTAGACCATTGGAGCTTGGATTTGACTTAGCTCTTCATAGTGCGACAAAATTTCTCAACGGACATTCGGACATAGTCGCTGGAGTGACTTCAGGATCTGCTAAGCTCATGAAACCTATAAAAACATTGGTCGCCCATACCGGTGGCAGTTTAGATCCACACGCTTGTTTTCTTTTTAACCGTGGCCTTAAGACTCTCGAATTGAGAATGGAAAGACATAATAAAAATGCGAAGGCTCTAGCCGAGTATCTTGACTCTAAAAGTAATGTTGAATTTGTTAACTACCCTGGGCTAGAAACACATAAATATCATAGCATGGCCAAAGAATATTTTAACGACTTCGGCGGGGTCTTCTCTTTTAAACTCAAAGGGAATACTGAAACCGCTGACCATTTTATTAATGAACTTGAATTGGCAACATCAGCACCTAGCCTTGGCGGCGTGGAGTGTCTTGTAACAAGGCCCGCGACAACATCACATTCGGCGATGACTTCCGAGCAGCGTACAGCAGCCGGAGTCACAGATGAACTCATTCGATTTTCAGTTGGCATTGAAAATACCGAGGATTTACTTTCTGATTTTGAGAGAGCTTTCTCTAAAGTATTTTAAAAAGTGGCCTACAAAATAAAGTGAACCACAGATCAAGATTAGATCTTCATACTTATTTACATCTAGGCTGGCCCAATCGACGTCAGAAAAATTTTGATACCGATTGAGCTCTTTTCCTGTGAGCTTATCTGGATAATCTTCTATAGCTCTATTATTGTACGCACCCGCAACTACATTTACTGACTGCACGGGTAAAGAATCAAAAGTCTTTGTAAACTCACTAAGGTCTTTAGACGGACCGAGTCCGAAGAATAAATGTATCTTCTCTGGGTGAATCAACTTTAAATTCGCTCGGAGCGCTTGCCATCCCTCAACATTATGATCTCCCGAAAGCCAAAGCTGCCCCTTACCGAACCAATCTAGCTTTTGCATTCGACCGGGCCAAACTAGATTTTCTATCGACTCGACTAATTTTTTTCTATCAACTTCAAATTGAAGGCAATTGGCAATCTGATCAAACATGGTCAAAGAAATTAGGGTATTCTTAGCACCAATTGGCCCAAAGTATCCCGTTCGAATAACATCTTCATTGTAGGTAAATAAAGTCTGATTCGACTTCTTATACTGAATTTCAGGATTATTTACAGGACAAATTAAACAGTCACTCACAATTTCTGGTGTATTAAGAGATTCGAAAAACTTCTGTTCGAGTCCGTGAACCAAGACTCCCTCTTTTTTGATCATTCCTATTTTGTGCGCGAATATCTCTTCAAGGGATTCACCTAATATTTCTTTGTGATCAAAACTCAGACTAGTTAGAATGTTAAAATCATGGGGAATTTGGCCGACAGGATCGTTACCTCCACCCACTCCGATTTCTAACACAAGAAATTCGACTCCACTTTTTTCAAAATGTTTTAGAGCCGATAATAAGAGCAATTCAAAAAAACTAAGATCTTTAAGACTCAACTTCGAATTTCTACTTAGACTATCATCTATATCGATCAAAATTTCTTCGAGGCGTTGAGATTCAATATTCTCACCATTGACTTGAATTCTTTCACCTAACTCGACCAAATGAGGTGAGATAAACTTCCCAACTATTAAGCCATGGGCCTGGAGCAACTCAGATAAACAGTGAACAACACTGCCTTTTCCGTTAGTTCCGCCCACGACACAAACCCGCTCGGTTGGAAAAGCAAAACCTAAGACCTTATAGGCTTCCAAAAACGTCTTAGAAAGACGCCCCTTTGGTACTGATCCCCTATAATTTTGAATCTCGTTTAAAAGCGATTTGATCTTGCCCACCCACGGTTTTTACTAGTTAATATTATATAGATGATCTAACACACAACGGAGTTTTTTGATGATACACAGCGTGGCAACAATCGTTCAACCGAAACTGACACTCTCAAAGGTCATAGGGATCCTTTCCATTTCTCTTTTTGCATTTTCACTTTCAGCTTCACCATTGTTTCCAGTAAAAACTGACTCTCCCAAGGCCACTCTCAAAACATTTATGGAGGCCATGCAAGACTATAAAACTGGTGTTGAAAAAAATGATTTAAATAAACAGAGACGAATCTTGGATGCAATAAGGACCTTCGCTCCGACAGATAAGATAACTATTAACCAAGACGACAAGAAAAAATCGGCCATTCTTCTCAAAGAAGTTATAGATCGAGTTATCGTTGTAAATTACGATTTCGTCCCTGGTGATGATTTCGCAAATTCGAGATGGCGACTAAAAGACACTGAGCTGATTATCAAAAAACAAGACTCAGGAGATCGCGCTGAAGAGTGGTTAATTACCTCAGACTCTTGGACTCGAGCTAAAGAATTTTACTCAAGAGTTGATAGCCTGCCATATAAAGAGGGATCAGGAAAAGGAGCTGGCTACAAGAAAGAGTTTGTGGAGCGCTATGTTCCTGAATGGGCTAAAAACAAAACAGCAGGAATTCCAAATTGGAAACTTATAGGTATTCTGTTTTTTGCGTTTCTTGGTTGGATTTTAAAAATCATCATTGCCTTTTTTATCAGGCATGCAAAGGGACTCTTTAGCAATGAAAGTGCCTGGAGGTTCAAGGCCCTTCTTGCTGTAGAAAAACCTTTGGCTTGGTTGGCAGGAGTAGGAGTCTGGTTTTTAGGGTTAGGACTACTCAATCTAGAGGGGACACTTCGAACAGTGGTTAATGGGATTGTTCAAGTGTCACTTGGAATAGCACTTATTTTCATGGCCCTGAGATTAGTTGATTTCCTTGGCGAATACTTTACAGCATTCGCAGACAAAACGGAAAGCACACTAGATGATCAATTGGTGCCCTTTGCGGTCAAAGTCTCGCGAGTCATTGCAGTTGCCTTAGGGGTTCTTATTGTTCTGCAAAACATGGGAATCAATGTCGCCTCACTCTTAGCAGGGCTAGGACTGGGTGGTTTAGCTTTTGCTCTTGCCGCGAAAGATACGGCTGCAAACTTGTTTGGCTCAATTATGATTCTTATCGATCGCCCTTTTAAAATTGGAGATTGGATCAACGTTGATGGTATGGATGGAACCGTTGAAGAAATCGGTTTTAGATCGACTCGAATCAGAACCTTTTACAACTCAGTTGTATCGGTTCCCAATGCAACAGTAGCGACAGCTCGAGTTGATAACTACGGACAACGCCAGTTTCGAAGAACTAATACGACTCTGGGACTGACCTATGACACTCCTCCTGAAAAGATTGAGGCCTTTTGTGAGGGCGTTAAGAACATCCTAAAGGCCAATAGAAATGTGCGCCAAGATTACTTCCACGTCTGTTTTAGTGGTTACGGAGATAGCACTCTTAATATTATGCTGTACTTCTTCTTAGTTGTTGGAGACTGGTCTGAGGAGCTTGTAGAGCGCCACAACATCTATCTAGAGATACTTCGCTTAGCTGAAGAACTTAAGGTTGAATTTGCATTCCCGACTCAAAGTCTTCATGTGGAAACCCTTCCAGATAAGTCTATTTCGAAAGATCACAGTCAAAGTGAGCAAGAACTCCAAGACAAGGCCAAGGCATTTGGTCCTTCAGGTGATAAGTCGAAACCTAGCGGCCTGGGACTATTCCATCCGCGCTACAAAGAAATCCAAGAGGACAGCCCCTGAGTTCAATCAATCAACAATCTAGACGCAAAAAAAGGATACTCATCACAGTATCCTTTTTTATTGCTTAGAATAGTTCTTAGACTTATTTGCGTCGAGCCGATCTAAAACAAGATGATCCCATATACTCAGTGCCATCATCAGTTTTGATCGCTACCCATTTACGATTGAGCTTCTCAACATACAAGCGCTCACCCACTTTTTTGCGACCAACAACTTTAGACTTAAAGGAAGGTGCATTGCGGACATTACATTTACGCTTTACACGAGTCCAACCAGACCTCTTCTTCTTAGCAGACGTCTTCATACCGGATACTGAGGCCATCCTACGAGGAACCGTCAGTTTCTCTTCCATTTTCTGGATCTTATCAGCAATTGCCTTTAGATCTTCTCTGTACAAACGAAGGTTCTCTTTGATCTCTGATTCGTTCTTAAACGCTGTACGTTTTGCAGACTTAAATTGCCTTTCGAGTCTTTGAACTCTCTTTTTGGTATTAGCAACTTCAGTTAAAATCGTAATCTCTTCAGCCTTCATATCGTCAGTACGATTAACGATATTTTTGGTTTGAGTTTCAATCTGCTGAGCCTTTTGTTCCTCAGCAATTTTTTGTGCTACAGCCTTAGCTTTGGCCTCTTGAGCTTCTTTAAGCTTCCTTTCAGCAGCCTCTAAACTACGTCGGGCAACTTCTTGCCTTTGTAAAGCCGACTGAATTTGCTTTTCTGCCACTTTTCGAGCTTTGTGATTAACAGCTTCTTTTTTCTCTGCAATCGCGATCTCTTTTTTGGCTTTCGCTTCTTGAGCACGCGCTTCAGAAATCTCAGTTTTAGCTTGAGCTTTTGCCTCGTTGGCTCTGCGCTCTTCTTCTTCAGCACGCTTGATGGCATCTTCAGCCTCAGCAATAGCTGCTTCCGAATCTGCAAAAGCCATTTCAGCTTCCATGACTTCACTAGCCTCTTCCGTCGCAAAAGACGCAGGCATGAATCCAACGGAAACAATGATTCC
>CAZFYV010000113.1:0-10094 GCA_964523195.1 uncultured Pseudobdellovibrionaceae bacterium | reverse complement strand
TTTCTGTTGCATCGACACCTGCGGACCAATAGCTTTTAAAAAACACAGGAAAAAATACTGCCATAACGGTTGCTGCGTAAGCACTGTTGGCCCAGTCGTAGAGAGTCCATGCCCAAATTTTTCGATCTAGTTTAAAAACGCTTTTTAGCTTCCACACCATAACAACTTCCACTAAACTTCTGATTTATGATTCACTTAACTGGATTTGGGGTTTTTGGCCCCCATGAAGAAAACCCGACGCAAATCTTGATCGAAAATTTAGAGCCCCATAAGTATTTGTCAAAAGATGGGCGCAATCTCGTTAGCACCCAGGTCCTTCCGGTACAATACGGTGATGCTTTTAAAGCTGTCACTCCGGAAATAGGGCAAGAAACGCAGGTTGTTATACATCTGGGACTGTCAGCAAAGGCTAAACGCTGGGAGCTGGAGCTCTACGCTCATAATCTATGTCATTCTGATCCGGAGCCCCAGTATCCTAAGGGTGTTTACAATCAAGCCTGTATTGTCGGGGGAGATGAGCTCCTGAAGACGGGGGTTGATGTTTTTGCTCTGGTTGAGCATTTGAATCAAGGCCTTGATGGGCCGGAAAAACGGGCGCAAATCTCAACATCTGCTGGAACCTATGTTTGCAATGATGTGTATTATCGGAGTTTGTCTGAGTGGGGAAAAATTAAGCAGGTTCTTTTCGTTCACATCCCTTCTTTTAGCCAAGAGTTTGGTTGCTCCGAGAACCATCAAAAGGAAAACCTTGATGCTTTGATTCATTGGTTTTTGAATGAGAGTCGTGAGGCGTTATAATTCTCTGAAATCACTGTAGGTATTTGCTTTATGGGGGGCCTTTGAGTAGCCTCAGGTTTATCCAAGTAGAAAAGGGGTACTGATATATGAAACATAATAGGATTTTCGGCCTGGTAGCAGTCGTTTTTGCCTTAGTTCTTACGGGCTGTGATAAAGGCGGAATGGGTGGAGGAACACCTAGCCTAGATACAGATGATGATAAGTCCATTTACCTTATCGGTCACGATATGGGATCAAAACTTCAAACTTTAAGCTTGAGCGACAAAGAACTTAAGACTTTGTTAGCAGGATTGCGCGACGGAATTCAAGACAAGAAATCTCCAGTCGATCAGCGTGAGTTCTTACCGAAGATCACGAAAATGATTCGTGGTAGAACTGAAAAGCTAAAAGAAAAAGAAGTTAAGGAGTCGACGGCATTCCTTAGTGATATTGAAAAGAAAGATGGAGTTGTAAAGCTTGAATCTGGAATGATGATCAAAGAGATTAAAGCTGGAGAAGGTGAAGTTCCAAAAGCTACTGATCGAGTTGAAGTTCACTATCACGGAACTCTTAGAAATGGGTCTGTTTTTGATTCTTCAAAAGATCGTGGTACTCCTGCAAAGTTCGCATTGAACCGAGTCATTCCTTGTTGGACTGAAGGTTTACAGAAGATGAAAAAGGGTGGGAAGGCGATGCTTTACTGTCCACCGAAGTTGGCTTACGGCGATCGTGGTGCGCCTCCTAAGATTAAGCCTGGTGCTGCGCTGGTTTTTGAAGTGGAGTTACTAAATATCCTTGGCGAAGATAAGACCAGTGGAATGAAGTCTCCTGACTTTCAGAAGATGCTGTCAAAGTTAAAGGCTAAAGGAAAAGACGGCGACAAAAAGAAAGACAAGAAGAAGGAATAATTCCCTCTCTCAGATTTCGTTATCTATAAAAAAAGGAGCTTTTGAAGCTCCTTTTTTTATTCCTAAAACTATGATCAAAATAATGAATAGCTATTGATAAAAGTTATTCTGGCCAGTTTACAACTAGGGATTCAGATCGCGGCTTAGCCTGACAAGTGAGGATTTCGCCATCTTTGACTTCGTCTTCAGTAAGGGCATCCCACTCGTCCATATGGACTTCTCCTGAAGTTAGAGTGGCCTGACAGGAATTACATGTGCCTGACATGCAAGAGTAAGGAGCATCAATACCGGCCTTTAAAGCAGCATCTAAGATTGTCTCGTCTGATGCTACTTCGATTTGGTGTGTTTCAGCATCGAGGTGAAGTTCTACTTTCGCTTTTCCGTCCACAATGACCTCCGAGAGTTTTTAAGAAGTATTTAAAATATTTCTCAGATTTACTCTCGGAATTCAATTATTTTTGAACTAGAACGTTTGAGACCAATAAACTTGGCCATGTGCATAATTAGTTTGTTGAGAAAGGCTGTCGCCAGTTTGATTGTAAGACTCGTAGTGAGCTTTCACGCCCAGGTCTGATCCAGAGTTCATTGGAATAAGTACTCCAAGAGAACCTCTGTATAAAGCCGCAGTTGAAAGCTGCTTTCTATCAACCGAGTGAGGGAGTATAGCCGCAACAGATCCTAAGAATACAAATCTAAACTCTCCAGGGTAGCCAGTGGTAAACTCTAGCTGGCCACCAAACCTGTTTTGCCATGTACGATCAAGCCCTAATTCTTTGGTACTGATGAAGTGAGCGTGTATTTCTTGTTGGGTTTCACTATAAACGGTCCATCTCCAAAGAGGTGATGTAAAATAAGAAATTTCAAGGCGGTAGTCGAATAAGTCTTTACTCTCTTGATCGAGGCGAACATCACTAGGTTGTTTGAATTCAATTTGCCTGTAGCCATAACCTATTCGACTTTCCCAAGACTCAGACCACATCCATTGGTAAAAACCATTAAAGTTAAAACCAGTCTTCGATTTCACAATGATATCGTCTGGGTATTCGATGAGGCTGATATCAAGAGTGCTGTAAGTCGCTCCAGTGAAAACTTGGAAGCCTCGACTGCGGTCGCTAAAGTTTGGAGTATGAACCACGGCCTCACTTTTTGAAATCGGAGATATCAAAGGTTTGGAGTCATCTTGGTAGGATGTTTTTTGATTCGTTTTTACCGGCAGAACACGGGGAAGGTTTTTAGCAATGACTTTCGTGTTCTTAGTTTCTTTTATCTGTAATGTCTCTTTAACTAGAGGCTCGGAAGGATCAGCTACCGTGTTTGCTTCCACAGGTGCGGGAGTTTCAGAACTGTCATCAAGTGACTTTTCTTTGATCTCAGGCTGGGCGATGAGCGGGCCAGTAGATAATTGCTTTGCGCCACCTTCGCTGGGGTTCAATTTTATCGAAACGTTTTTTCCACCTTCGTTGATCGCGACAATTTCAGAATTAATCGGGGCATCTACAATATTTCTCTTAACAACGCCTTTTGGTTGGTAAGCTTTTTTTGTCCAACTGACAGGTATTCGTAGAACCCTTCCAACGATCAAAGTTTTGCCATTGTTTTTGATCGCGTGGGGATTGAGTTTAATCATTTCGTTGAGACGAGCTTGTGCGCGGTAACTTTTAACTTTCTTTGCTTTAAGTACGCCTCTGAGTGTATCGCCACGTTTAATCTCATGGGGAATATACCGAATGACTTCGATGGAATTAGCTTCGTTCATCATAAGCACCATGACGCTGGCAAGAGCGAATAGGGTCAAAGTCATGGCTTTGAGCCATTGGGAAGCGATTCGAAGGCTGAGCTCGTTGTTGTTAGATCCCATGATTTCTCCTTAAATAGAGGTTTAGGCGTCCGACAGTAAGTAGAGCAATTCGTGGGCCAATACTTGGCTAAAATTAAACAATATCGAGCAGTTAGAAGCTATAAATTTAGCAGAAATCGCCATTTTGGGAGGCCTGATTAGTTTGTAGACAAATAATAAGTAATCAGTGGCCTATATAGATGTCCGAAATTGAGTCATGTTTCTTTAAAAATTCTAATAATTTTAATTGTTTATAAAAGAATCTCCGATCAGATACTAGGCGAAAGTGGAGGCTTTTTATTTCATGAAATTGATCTTGTTTTTGTTGGTGTTTGGCTTTGTCGAAGTCACTCACTCTCAATCTACACCTCCGGAACTGTATTTTAGAAATACGGGGGGAACTGCATTGCCAATGCGTCCTGGGCCCGGAGTTGCGACAGGGGATCGGAATCCTAGGCAAATTCGCCCTGGTGAAATCGTTCGCCTTATCGATGCTCGAGATGGTCCCACGGATGATATGTGGCTACAAATTGAACCGCCACCAGGCGCGACATGTCCTGAAACTGGGTGTTGGGTTGCAAGAACTTGGAATGGAAACGATCGCTTTGAGCAGCTGTTTCCTCCTGACCCCGGACAAATTATAAACCCTTACCAAAACTACATTCGTTTTGGTGCCGGTGAGCATAGTTGCGATATTTCGAATATAAATAACCTTCAGGGACTTGGGGGAGTTCGATTTAAAAGTCGTGAGGAGTTGCGGGATTGGATGAAGTGTTTTACCGCTCCAACTCCAGCGGGGCAAAACTCCAATGATCCAGATCAAGCTAGCGGTTACGATTTGTATCGGCAAATAGAAACATATATCGAAAGTGCATCACAGGCCACAGGCTTACCCTATGCCTTTCTTGCTTGTAAGTATTGGCGAGAATCAAGGTACGATCGAACGGGAGTTTCCAGAAGTGAAGCTTTTGGCTTTGGTCAGTTTAAGCTAGACACCATGTTTACCATGGAAAGAATTAATAATATGGATGGCGACCGAATGGCTTTGGAGCAACAACTGGCGCAAACTCTTGAGAATCCAGAGAGCCCTTCGAGTCCTCCAAAAAGGTGGCGCAGGTTTAGCGAAGATGTCGTCTATCTGCGGCGGAAAACCAGAAACCTAGCTCGAAGAGATTTTATGCGCTCGGAATATCGAGACTATACAACGAGTGTTCAAAGTCGTCCGGGCCCTTATTCTTCGTATCCACAGTCGATGGAGCCGGGTCAGTTTTGTTCAGGTCCGGTGCGAAGTTATGTTCAAAGATCTGTCCAAGATAGTAGGGGAAATAGTCTTCGAAGGTATTTTGTTCAACACGAAGACGGAAGTTGGAGAATGGCATCTGATGAAAGTGTTGTTTTAGATACAAGTCAGCATCCTGGAGAAGGAGAGCAAATTACAAGATCCCGATGTGATCGATGGGAATTTTTTAATCCCGTTTGGTCCATGGGGGCGTCTGCTCTCTATTTAAAAGACTTGGCTATAACATTGGATCAGAGGTATTCGGTAACCCCTGTGCCGATTGATCAAATTGCAGCCAACGCTGCAGCTGGAGAACCTCGAAATTATGTTGAGCGTACTCCGCAAAACATTGATGACCTTATCTTTCAAACCGGTGAGTCCAATCCCATGGACTTTTTGTTACTAGTCTCAGCTGCTTATAATGCTGGGCCCGCAGGGTTTGTTGAAGATATGATGAACGTTGGACGAAGTCTTGATGATTGGTTAGCCTATATGGGAGACAATCCCAATCTGCGCGAAACGAGGGATCATATGAAATCCATTCGCGATTGTATGGCACCTGGTGTTTTTGATTTAAGTACCGGTGAAACTCAGCAAAGGCGCTGTGAGCGATGAAGATTTTTAAATCGGTTTTGATTTTAGGATTGATTTTTAGTGTGAGTTTAGACCAAGCCCTCTCACAAACAGCTGTTAAGATTTTACTTGATGATAAACAGTTATTGAAGTCCTGTAATACACCTAAGGTTTTTAAAACTATCGATTCACTGGCTGATTCATTTGAGAAAAAGAGTAGAAAGATTAAACCCAAGAAGATGGCTGAATGGGTCGAGGAAAGTAATCGCGAGAAAGCTAAAGAATTAACCTTAGCGCGAATTTTATTTCCTTATATGTTGCCGAGTTATTTGCCAGCAAAAGCGAGTTATGAAGATTGTTGGAGTCATTTGTATGAAATAAAAAAAGGCGAAAACAAGCAATTGGAGTGGAGACGCTGTGTAAATAACTTATACGGAGGACGTCCCTCTCCGTACGTCCTCCGCATAATCAAGTGTGTTCGACAACCCACACCTAAGCCGGCAGCTCCCTCCCGTGGAAAGCGCCCCCAAAAATAAACCCACCTAATCCTAAGCCCTTCGCCCCCGCGAATTTTAAGTGCTCTTTTTGCGACTCGTCCATGAGTCGTGGGAATACCATCCTAGTATTCTTTGTTGGCACTAATAAGCTTGCTATTTTTTTCTACAAGTTTCTCTGCTTGAATCACTTCGCTGCGAAGAGAAACTCTGTCATCTTTAATCGTTCTTGTCTTAGAGAAGATATTGTCGATTATTGATTTAGATAATTTCTGCGAATCCAAATTTTGTTTCCTAACTTTGGCGTCTACAAAACCTTTATTGTTGAGCGAAGATTTAGCAATATCCATATTACTCAATTCAATTTTTTGAATCAGATCTTCACTTTTAATTTCTGTTTTTGCTGCGAAAGCGTAGCTCGCAGTAAGCATTAAGATGATAGCAATTTTGATGATTTGTTTTTCCATCAGGTCCTCCCTGTTCCCAGTGTTAAGACAGGGGAGTGGAATGTTATGGTTAAACAAAGTGCTTTATATTTTTTTATATAGGACCAAAGTTTTTGTTTATAGTTCAGTTTAGGGCACAAAAAAACCGTCAGATAGAATCTGACGGTGGTCAACGGGTGGTGAGGTGTCTCTCAACCTGGACTTAAGTTAGTCTTAGTCTTTAAAAAAGCATAGCCTGTCCTTTGACATCCTTGTGTGTTCTTTGTCGGCTTTGACGAATGTCTAGGGAATATGTCAAAGTTGATTATGTCTTACAAATTGGAGAGCCCTAAAATTAAAGCCTACCGAGAAATACTAGGGGTGACTCGATCTTCGACTTTGAAGGAAATTCAGAAAGCTTTTCACGATCGAGCTCTTCTTTATCATCCCGATCGTAACCCGGATCCTCGAGCAAAGAAACAGTTTGAGCGGGTAAGGGAGGCCTACGAGGTTTTGCAAGATGAGTTACGTGTCGGAGATATAAATAAAAGTTACAGAGAGACAAGGACTCGTCAGATCTTGGTAGAGGGAATGAATCTCCATATCGGCAGTTTCTTTGGCTATAGGGTTTATAGGCCTAAAAATTCTCCATCTGCGGATCTCAAACAGATTACTGAAAAGACAGGTAAGCGAGTTGGTCCAAAAACCAAAAGTGTACAAAGAGATTTGCGAAGCCAGGAGGGGCGATCGATTTTAGATGATCCGTCTTTTGATAGTATTGAAGTTGTATACGCTGGCAAGATGTCAGATCGAGATGAAAAGTTGCTCAAAACCACAACTCCTGGGAGAAATCAAAACACTCTGCCTTGGGTACTCTTAAACAATCAGGGGCTTTTACATATTATCGACGGAAAAATAGATCGAGCTTATAAAGACTATCTAGAACTGAATAAGAGAATTCCCAAGAATATCATTTTTTTGTATCGATTAGCGCTTTGTGAGATTGTCATGGGTTTTGAAGAACAGTCGGGAAAAGTCGTATTAAATAAAAAGTCAAAATACTTTCGAGATGCCATCACTCATTTAAGGCAGGCGATTCGATTGGGAGAAACTCGTCCAGTCGGCAAGCAAAGATGCTTAGTGGTTCGTAAAGTATTGGCAGAGCTGTATGGAAAACTCGGGTATAAGATAAGAGCTTATTTTATGTGGAGAGATATTCGCAAAAAGGATCCAAAATCAGTGGAAGCTCTCGCTTTCATCAAAGGTGAGAAAAGAGCGATTGAACAACTCAAGCTCACATCAAAAAAGTAAAGTTTACATTATGGATCTTTGAAAAAGTGGAGATGGAGTGGGAAGTCTTGGATTTGCATATCATCGACGACTTTAAACGGAGTCGATTTGAATCGTTTTTCCCACTCTGCCTTTTCGTTATGGCGAACACTGTTGATAAGTACATATTCTTCAGATGGAGATAGACGTCGTTGTCTTTGTGCCCAGGACCTAACGCTTTCAGTTTCAATAACTTGATTTAAATAGAGTAGCTTTTTGAAATAGAGGGCTAGAAGTCTTTTTTGGTTAACAGTTAGAGATGCTTTGCTTAGATTTTCATAGGCAAGTTCAGAGGTCTGCAGGCCTCTGTAAGAAGCGCTTATAGAGATAATCGGAGCCGGCAAATCTGTGGTTCCTTTTTTTAGATTGAACCTATAATTAAAAGGTTTTTGCAACCATGTTTTTATGCTCGTTAGAAGTCTTTGTGAGAGGTTGGTTGGCTCCATGGCGATATAGGATCTCCATTCGGCTACGGTATTAAAGCGAGGGTCAATTTCTAGATTAAAATTAGAGTAGTCGTCTGCGATATTAAATACTTCTGCGAACTGAGATGGAAGAGAAATCTTAGGGGTTGAAAGTGGGTAGGTGAAGTTTTCGCCTTTTTGTTTACTCAGTAGGTCGTAGTAATTTTGATTCTCTGAGGACTTTGAAATGATCTCGACTATAAACTCCGTAGAAAAATAGGGTTCAAGGCCATCTGCTGTGTGGGAGAAATCATAGGATTTATCTTTTCCCTGGAAATATATATTTTTAGCTTGGTTTGCAAATTCTGCTGCAAACCTCTGACCTTCGATGCTTTGATCGTACCATCTCATCCATTTGATTCTTACCAAACTGTTTTCCAGCTCACTTAGGGTGACTCGGCTCAAACCGTTTTGAGGCGAAGCGTAGTAAACGAGCATATACTTTTTTTGCTCTTCCAGGGGTGGTGTTTTGCCATAGAGTCCTTGAATATTGCTTTTTAAAATTGGGTCTTCTGCTAAAACTCCCACCAAGTCGAAGTCAGATTGAAAATAGTTGAATTGATTAATCGTGTTTGAAGCAAAAGTTCTCGATGTCATGAGAATAAGGTCGCCTTCGCGAAAGCTTCTGACATTCTTGTAGGCAATCGAATGGGGAATTGAGTCCATGAGAAAGGGCGTTTTGTGAAACACTCGCTCTTGAACTTGGCGGCGTCCTCCTGGAGCAACCTGTCTGATTCTAGTTTCCGTGAGTTGTGAGCGCTGTTGCCTTCTATCTCTGTATCTCGAAGGTTCGCTCAAGCCCGCTTGAACCCAAAGTTCCATGTCTCCCAAGCGATCTTCGAGTTTGCGAGTTGCCGAGAGATAATTTCCATAGGCAGTAAGGCAAGACTTAGCTTGCAGGAAACTGGTTTTTCCTACAATTGATTGAACCTTTTGATCAGTTTCTAAGCGTAGTTGAGCTAAAAATAAAGTGCCAGCTCCATGGAGAGCTTTGAAGCTTTGTCGCTCTTGATAGTTTTTAGGAGAAATTTCATCGATCTCAATGCTTAATGCTGGTATTAGGCTTTGATTAAAATAAGATTCACAGTTTTGAAAAGTCAAATTTGGGCGGTTGGATAAGGGGCATGTGGTCTTTACAATTTTTTTTATGGGATCCTTAGGAACTTCTTTAGTAAAGCAACTCAGATAGTTATTTAGACCACTTTTCCATGGATGGTTGGATTGTGAAATAGAATCCGGTTGCCTTGTGGAAGAGGGGTCTGTTGACACACAGCCAGCGGCTAAAAGAAGCAGTGTCAGTGGAATGAGTAAGATTACTTTATTCATAGGTTCTTATCGGTTTTTTAGGCTTAAAAATGTGCAGGGCCTAAGGTTAATAAACCCAGATAAAAGTCTAGCAATATTTGCGATTCAACAATGAATAAAAGAATGATATTTTCCAGAGAATGAGTTCGTCAGCTTGGGATGTTTACTTCAAATCGCCTCAAAGGTTTGCTCTGGGTTTTTTGCCCACTGAGCAAGGCCATAGGTACAGCCGAAATTTAAGCGAATACGCTAAATCTGATTTAAACCAAGCCTTTGAAATTTTTTATAAAATTGATTTAGAAGCTCTCGAATTTCTAGACAAAGAAACACAAGAGATTGAGCGTTGGAAATCAGAAATAGAAGCTCACCTCAATAATGGAGGCCGAGTTTTTTTGGGTGGCTGTGGCGCGACTGGTAGATTAAGCCTCCTTCTAGAGTCTTTGGTTCGAAAGTACTCTAAGTACTCAGATCAGGTTTTTAGTTTTATGGCCGGCGGTGATTTTGCCCTGGTACGCTCTATTGAAGGAATGGAAGATCATGAATCTTTAGGTGCTAGGCATTTAAAGGAGCTGGGCTTTGAAGATGGAGATTATTTTATAGGCTTTACCGAGGGTGGAGAGACTCCTTACGTCCTGGGAGCAACAGAATTTGCCGCTAACCATGAAAATTCATCGTCTTTTCTACTATTTTGCAACCCAAAGGA
>CAZFYV010000112.1:0-10157 GCA_964523195.1 uncultured Pseudobdellovibrionaceae bacterium | reverse complement strand
TCTGATTTGAGTTGAAAATTGAAATCAGATGGGACATTCTTTGAGGGACTTGGAGAGAAAATGACACAAAACAAGCCTACAGTCTGTTGGAAATGCAATAAGCTAATGGGAGTTGCGGACACCTGTCCATACTGTGGAGCTCCTAGGGCCCAAGCATTGACTCAGGTTTCAAAATTCTTCAAAAACATCGTTAGAGGTGGCTACCCTACAACTAGCCTTCTTTTTATGTTTTGCATCTTCATTTTCTTTGTTGGCTTGATTGTAACCTTGGTGATGTTTGGCCCCGCTGAGATGTTCTCGTCAATCATGAATCCCAATAATGCTGTCTTGGCACTCTTGGGGCTCAATACTCCAAAGCTTTTCGAAGGCCTTTGGTGGGGGCCCCTACTTTCTGTGTTTCTACATATAGGAATTATCCACATAGCATTTAATATGTACGCCCTTAGAATCTTGGGCCAACTTTTTGAGCCCATTGTTGGCTCAAAAATTATGTGGCTCATTTTCTTGGTTTCAGGGGTCGCTGGCGGAGTACTCACGGCCTATAATGGCAATGCTGCCGCCGGAGCCTCAGGGGGAATCTTTGGAATCATGGGTGCAGGAATGACCATCGTATTTTTCCGAGGCGGAGGCTTTGACGATCCGGTTTTTCGTTCACTCGCAATGTGGGCAGGAATAACTTTTATGCTTGGATTCTTTCTACCCATGGACAATTGGGGCCATGGTGGCGGTTTGGTTACTGGAGCTATTCTTGGATATATTTGGCAAGTGAGCGGTCGAAATTCAATCTTGAATAAAGTAGCAACACCATTTCTTTATATTTCAATTTTAGCTGTACCGGTTGGCTACGCTCACTGTGTTCTGTTTTGGCTTCAAGCAATATGAAATAATTTTGAGCAGAATTTACGATGCCCTTTGATCGTTACTGGCTTGAGAATCCGTTTTTGTTTTAGGGAACCTTAAAACAAAACAGGTATTCATTGATGATTTGTCATAAATGAGCTCACCACCGTGAGTCTCCATTATCTTTTTACTAATGCTCAACCCTAAACCGGTACCTTTACCTACTTCCTTAGTGGTAAAAAACGGCTTCACAATCTCGTCTTGAATGTCTGCAGGAATTCCAGGTCCACTATCTTCAATGAAAATATAGTCGCTGTCTTCTGATTGACAATAAGACACACGAATCCATTTTTCAGGACATTCAGATAAGGCATCATTTGCATTACTTATTAGATTTACCAGTATCTGCGAGATTTCAACGGATCGTCCATAGACTATATCATCTTCATTGAACTCACATATCTGAAAGTTTATCTGATTCATCTTCATCTTTTCACTGATCAGGCTTATAGACTCATCAAAGAGTTCCGCCAAATTCACAGCTTCATAACTGTCGACGATTCCATCTCTAGAGAGTCTTTTAAGCCCCCTTACTATCTTGGTGATTCTTTTTCCAGTAAGTTCGATCTTCTCGGCACCAGATTTAAGCTTGTCTTTATCTAACTTACTTCTCTCTAAAAGCTTTTGAATCTGTGTGGCATACCCGATAATGATGGCCAAAGGATTATTTATTTCATGAGCCAAACTTGCGGAAACCTCTCCCAAACTAGATAGACGAGACTGCCGCTCAAGCTGAGCTTTTTGTCTTTCCAACTCATTCAAGACCTCGAGACTTTCAGTTATGTCTTCTACTACACCCGCAACCATTATCGGTTTATCATCTCTGAAAATAGGGAATAAAATCTTTCTACAAATAATGGTTTGCCCATTACCTTTTTCAAATTCTTCTCTTTCGATAATTAACGGCTTCTTTTGCCTAATTACATCGTTGTATCGATCAAAAATCACTTCGGTATCCATACCCATCGGCATGGTCCTTAAAGCCTGCTTGCCAATTGTTTCGTCTGCGGACAACCCGAAAATTTCTTCCATTTTGGTATTCCACAATACAACCTTAAAATTGTCTGTTAGCGACCTTGCAAAGAGCCCTATTGGAATATTGTCGAAAACCTGCCTCGAAATTGATTCAGAATCGTCGAGCTTTTCTTGCATCCTTTTTATATCAGAGCGGTCAACGATGATGCCATCCCATATTGTCCTATCCCCCACCCTCATAGGTTCAGCACTCAGCTGAATCCATCTCAATTCGCTCTTATGGTTTAAGATCTCGCCTTCCCAATTGAAGGGAGTAAGGTCTTTAAACGACTTTTCTATTCCCTCAAAGAAGTCCGGCTTATACTTATCGACCAGGGGTGAAAAAAGATCTTGCGAATTACTTTTTATTTCTTTTGGAGTTTTACCATAGATTTCAAAACAACGATCAGAGATAAACTCAATTCCAAACTCTCCCTGATCATTTCTCCAAAATCTAAAAATAACGGCAGGCATGTTCTTAACAATGCGTTCGAATTGATTAGTTTTATCTTCTAGCTTTTGATTATCTTTAAATTCTACTGAATAAGCTCTTCGCCCTAGCCCCTGCATGGAGTATAAGACAATCTCAACAGCTCTCCTCGACCCATCCGGGCAAAGCACATAGTTCTCTAGACGAATCGATCCATTTTTTCGGATGGTCCGGTATATTCTTTTCAATTCGTTATATTTGTCTTTGTTTTTCGTTTTCGAAAAATCAAGCAGATCTAGAAACGGCTTGTTTAAAAAATCATCCAAACCTGAGAAACCAAACAAACTGATAAATGACTTGTTAGCATAACGAACTCGACCACGCTCAATCATGAGAATCGCTTCTGGATGCGAATCATATATTGAGCGAAGAGGCTCTACCCAGAGAGGAATGACTGCTTCGTCTTTTGTTTGGTTGCTTAATTCTGCAATCAAGAAAGGTTCGTTATGCTCTGAAAAAATGATTCTTCTTTTCACACGCCAGTCACTAGAACTTTTATTGGAAATCAAAAAGTTCGACTTCTCTTCAGTTAATTGGCTTTTAAAAAACGAAACATCTTTTTGATGACGACCTAGAAGTATAGAAGGTTTTCCTGGCAAATCTAAATCAGTTTTGCCACAAATAGATTCAATAGAAAGTCCTACAAGCTCTGCAAATGCTTGATTACAATCGATATATGCACCAACTGGGTTTTTCACATAGATGGGATTCTTAGAATTTAAGAATTGCCCCCAACTGTAGGACTCATCACTCATAAAATCTTATCGGAATGCCTAAAAAGTATTTGTAATTACAGAGCTTTATTAAATTTGAAATGGCAATTACTGGACTAGGTTTATGTCTGAGTTGATCGAACTTATCTCCCGGACTTCGACTTCTAAAGGCACGGGCTCACTCATCGCCTTGGCATTAGCTTGAGAAGGTGTCTCAATAACTAATAACGTAAACGTGGCAAATACGCTCATTAAAATAAAAAGGTAAGTAAGTTTACTCAATTGAACCCCACCGATAAGCTCATAAGCCTATCGGCTAGTCCTGCCTGAATTGTTAAGAATTTCTCACAATTAATGGAGTTTTGGGAAGCTAGGAATAATGTCTTTCAGCCCCTGCCTCGCAATACTAACGAGAAAATCTCGGCTTGGATTAATTTGAGACAAGGTGTTGAGACCCACTGATAATCCAACCAAAGCGCGAGCCCTTCCACGAGCATCAAACTCAGGATCTTGGATTTCCTTCTTTTCCATCGCTCGAGTTAAACATTGAAAGAAGAAGTCTTCTTTTGTTTGCATTAGATCTCTAACATCAGCCTCAACTTCTTCACCTAAAAATGGAGCTTCCAATGCACTTCTTACGATAAGACAACTCTTGCAACTCTTTGGGTCACCTTCACGCTTAATCAGTTCTTCAAAATAAGTTGAGATTCCCTGAAGCGGACTTTCACTTTCAATCAATACTTGTGACATCCATTCTTTATATCTACCCAAAACTCTTCTAAAAAGAGTCTTCTTATCTTTAAAGACTGAATACAAACTTGCTCTCTGCACCCCCATTGCATCAACCAAATCTTGTACTGAAGTTCTTTCGTAACCCTTGGTCCAAAACACTGTAGTTGCTTTATCAAGTGCTACATTTTCATCGAATTGTCTTGTTCTTGCCATTTCAGTTTCCTCGAACATTAAAATGGGAAACAAATACTGTTTCCCTAATTTCAGATTTCCTCAAATCACTCATCACTCGAATGCGAAATCCTCACCGATTTCTCTTCGACAGATATCCAGCTCTGACCTAAGTAAAACTTGTTTAGGTTGTATTAAGATTTCCTTTAGATGGTCAACGTGCAATCCAACAAAAACAACAGAAATATGGCTTATTTTCACTGATTTGACCATTTGATGCAATGCAATTAACGCCGGACCAACATCGGGTAACTCCCTTCCACAATAGCTTTCCCCCTAGAACGATCCTTTCGAAAAATTCAAAAAGTGTCTCATTTTTAAATATTCCGCAAAGTCTTGATCAGAGCCTGGGTCTAAAGTCTAATAGGGACTCAACTCGACTTAAGGACTATTAAATTCTAGTCGTGAATATAAACGAGCAGGGACAGCTCAATTCTTTACTACGGAGGGGACTCTATGATTCGCAATCGATTTGTAAAATTCGCTTTGATGATCGCCGCTGTCATGACAATGGCACTTCAATCTCAAGCACGACCTGATATTGACCCACTATTGGAGCCATATTTTTCAGGTATTGAAACCAATGAAATGGTAACTGTAATCGCGCAAATGCAAGATGTGCAGTACATTCCATATCTATCCAATTCAGTTTGGACTTACTATGATATGAGATACGCTCTTGAGCAAAATGCAAGACAAGCTCAAAGCCGTGTTTACAATGCTCTTAAATCAGGAGCTGAAAGCAATAACATTCCAATCAAAATAGAATCTAACTGGCTAGCAAACGTCATGATCATTGAACTTCCAGGTTCTATGGTTAAGTACTTAGCTAACTTTAATGAGTTTGTTGCTCTTATAGCTGATCGCCCAATGGAAATCGTTATGCCTTGGGATAACGGTTTGATTGAACCTTGGATGAGCCTAGAAGCCAACGACTACACTTATGGTCTTAAGAAACTCCAAATGCCAACACTTAATGAAAAAATGCCTAACCTAAATGGTGAAGGTGTTAACGTTGGTATTATCGATACTGGTATTGAACCAGATCACCCAGACCTTTTAGGTCGTACAATTGCTTTCAGAGACTTCGTCGGTTCTGGGCAACAGGCTTATGATGATCAAGGTCACGGGACTCACGTTGCTGGTACGATCGCTGGAGGATTTGCTTCTGGAACTCAAATCGGTGTTGCTCCTAAAGTAAAACTCACTATCGCAAAAGTTTTTGATAGAAGAGGTGGCGGAACTCTTAGCGGAATTCTAAAGTCTATGGAATGGATCGCTGATCCAGATGGTAATCCACAGACTGCCGATGCTCCTGCTCTAGTTTCAAACTCTTGGGGTGGTGGACCATCTAGAAGTTCTCAACGTCCTGAGCAAGTTCCACTTTGTAAAGCCGTTATGAACTGGGTGAAGCTTGGAATATTCCCTGTGTTCGCTGCAGGTAACTCTGGAAGTCGCTCTTCTACAGTTGGCCTTCCTGGTGGATGTCCAGACGCTTTCGCTGTCGGTGCAACTGACTCTGGCGACAACATTGCTCGTTTTAGTTCTCGAGGACCAGCACAATGGGCTACTGGAAATATTGTTAAGCCTGAGATTTCAGCTCCAGGTGTAAACGTAACTTCTTCTTTCATTGGAAAAAGATGGAGATCATTATCTGGAACTTCAATGGCAACTCCACACGTTGCTGGACTTGCAGCTCTTGTTTATCAAGCTGCTCCAGGTGCTGATATTTCCACTGTTGCTGAAGCATTAATTAGAGGTGTTGACGATCTTGGTACTGATGGACAAGATAACACTTTTGGTTGGGGACGTGCTAACGCACTTAAGACTATGGCCCCTGCCCTACAATAGTTAATATTGTTTTAATTCTAGTCTTTCAAAGCTCCAACTCTAAGTTGGAGCTTTTTTTTATGCGTAAAAATTGTTATGTTACTAAAAATAGAAAGGCTACTGTGAGCATTACTTCTGATCCCATTGATATGGATGTATTAAAAAAGCAAGTTATCAAATTAGTTGGTGAACCAATCGCTTCGAAAGACGATTTTCTAGAATCTCTTGAGGTCATTTCCTATAAATCTGAAGCACTCGAACCAAAACCGAATTGCCTAGTTCTTATTGGAACCCAACCTTTTTCAATTGCCGGCGAACTTACTAATGCATTTGTTAAAATCTGTGGTGGAGTTCTTACTCAAGCCAAATCAGACGACAAGCTTTCAATCGAAGAACTCCTTAATCTAAATATTGATCAATTAGTTCTGTGGAAACCAGAAAAAAATCTCGGCAAACAAGTGACACGAATTGAAGAGCTGTTCAACAATGACCCTATTTTAGAGCAAAGCTTTTCAAAAAAGCTCTCAATCATAGATGGTGAAAAAGTGACGGCTAATCTTGATCCAAAACTTGCCTTGGAAGTCCTATGTGAGATTCTTCACCCCAATGAATTCGACTACGGCCATAAATCGGAATACTGGGACGTATTTGAATCCATGGATCTTCGTATTTAACCTTCAAATCTGGATTTTCCTTTTGGTTCATGTTATTTTGAACTAAAGAGGTGTCTTGATGAATAATCAAAAAACACAGAATCTGATTCAAATCTTCAATAAAACGATTGAGCTCCTAGCTAGCTCCGACTCCTATCAATGGGGTCATATGGGGGCTTGTAATTGCGGACACGTCATCCAAGCAATTACTGGCTATAGCAAAGGCCAAATTCATGAGTTAGGTCTTCAAAAAGAAGGCGACTGGAGAGACAAAACTAAAGAGTACTGCGAAACTTCTGGCCTGGCAGTCGACGAACTTATCACTATGCTCATAAAAATAGGTTTTGTTCTAGAGGATATCGAACATCTTGAACGACTTTCAGATCATAAAGTCCTTAAGTATGTACCAGAACAGAAAAGACCATTAAAGCACAACTCCAAAGAAGATCTTATTATTTACCTTAAGGCTTGGATACAAAAGCTAGAAGACGAAACCTCAAATCAAGATCTCGTCTTAAACCTCAGTTTTGCTGCTTTAAAGGGATAAGGCCTTTTACTGTACTCAGCTGAACAAGAGTAAAGGACAAGAGCGCCATTGCGATACCAATACTTGCAGAAACAGCTGGGTTTAAAACTTCTCCCAAAACCTGAGTGTAGTAGAGATAAATCACAAAATGAATTAATGGACCTACAACACTTGCCGTGATGACTGCTGTTTTGGAAAGTTCATACTTTCTCAACAAAATTCCTAAACCAAAAGGAATAATCGAAGCCGCAATCAACCCGTAAATTCCTGCCTGAGCAAAAAGCCCTACTAGCTTCGGAGGATCTAACGCCAATAAAAATGCGCCAACACCCATAAACAAAAGAATCCATCGACTTGCACTTAAAGCTTTTTCTTCGCGATCTGCTCGTGACCATTTAGGAAACAATTTTTCCCCTACAGGCCCTAGGAAAATATCATTGGCTGCTATACTTGATGCTCCCACCAATATTCCATCTAAAGTAGACATCCCAGCAGCTAGCAAGGCGATGCTGACAAAAATTCCTATAAATGAAGAGAATGCACCGCTAATGTACTTTGCAACAATCGCATCTTGCCCAGCAAGCACAGGCATTTCAATCCGCGCATAAAACCCAACAATTAGAATTCCAGCAAAAACGATTGAAACAAGAGACCCGACAATAAGATATGGCTTCAAATCTTTGTCTGACCTGAGGTACAAAGCTTTCAATAAAATATGGGGCTGACATACGATTCCAAGACCCACGATAAAGCTACAAAGAAATACATTCCAGAAATTTGAGAACAAGGCTGACTCAGGATTAAAAGCTTTTGTTAAATTAGGATCTATCGCAGAAAGCTTGGCCATAAACCCACCAAGTCCTCCTGAGAAATGCTCTGCACCACTGAAAATCATAAGCAAAGCGATTCCAACCATCATGACACCCTGAAGAGAATTGGTATAGGCGTGGGCGTAGGTTCCACCAATCATAATGTAGGAGAAAACAACTCCAACAATAACCACTAGGGACCAAAAATACTCCAAACCCAAGGTTGCTTGCATAACTAATGCAGACCCCTTAACGATCAGAACCACGAAAGTAATTGATAAAAACAAATTTAAAATCGCAAAATAGCTTCCAAGACCGGGGCTGTTGTACCTACGTTTGACCCAATCCGGAAGAGTAAGGGCTCCAGACTTCAAACCCATCTCTCTAAAGCCTTTTGAAAATACAATAAGTGCCGTCAAAAAACCCAATGGAGAGGCTATCGCAAAATGAATAAAACCACTGAGACCGTGTGTATAAACAAAGCCAGGATTAATAACGAACGTCGCAGAACTAGCGATGGATGCCGCCAGTGTAATTCCCACAAGAACAGGCCCCATATCGCCGCCGAGAGCAAAACTCTTGAAGCCTTTAGTCTTCTTCATGCCAATAAAAGCTAAAGCAAAAGTTACGAGCACGTAGGTTAAAAACAAGGACCAAGCTAAGATATTACTTTCCATCAATTCCCCCAAATTACCGGATCATTAGGTACCGCGAGATCTAGGGAGTAGCAATTACATTTTTTGCAATTGCAGTGAAAACTCAGCTATCCGTCCTGACTCTAGAACATAACTGGCTGCGGCGCAGCGAGTACGCCTATAGACTGCCCGTGGAAATGTACTTGAGCGCTTTAACCAGATCGTCAATGGAGCGAGCTGTACCGGAGCTTTGAGCATCAACTTCTTTAAGTGCGTGATCCAATGATTCATCATGCTGTGTGATATAACTCAGACCTAAAGCACTTGCTAAACCAGCATCAAAAGCCGCATTCCACTGCCTATATTTATCGCCAAAGCGAATAACAACAAGGTCAGCCTCTTCAATGAGTCTTCGATTAGAAATACTGTTTAACTTGGCTCCCTTATAGTCTTTCCAAAAGCTTTTTTCCTCATCTCCAAAGGCTTTAACTCCACAATCATCACTTGTTTCATGATCCGTCTGGGGAGACGTAAACTGAATCGGTAATTGAAGGTCTGAAGTTTTTGCAATCAACTCTTCTCGCCAGTTAGTATGTATTTCACCTGAAAGATAAACCGTCCAAATTCGATCACTCATTTTCTCTCCTTACCTAGAGCTAGAGCCTTTGCACAAACCAAACAAAACAGATCAACGGCCTAAACTCACTTATTCATTGCATACTCTCTTACCTTATTGGCTACAAGAAGTGTATAGTGAATCTCTATGGCGGACAAAAAACCACCCAAGGGGCTCTTTTCTCGATCTATGAAACTCGTCGGTATGGCTGCATCAGTAGCCACTAAAGAGCTGAGTCAAAAAATTACAGGTGGAGCATCTAAAGCCTATCAAGACCTCTCGCCTTCACAGTTGAAGACTCGCATCGAACAAGCCCGAGTTATAACGGAAACTTTGAGTCAGCTTAAAGGTGCCGCTATGAAGTCGGGACAACTTTTAAGTATCGATGCCAGTGACTTCTTACCTCCGGAGGCCGTGGAAATTCTTAGTCAGCTTCAAGGCTCTGCTGACCCTATGGATTTTACAATCGTAGAAGACCAACTCCTCTCTGAGCTTGGCTTGGAGAAGTACAAAAAACTTAAAGATTTGAGTCGTGAAGCAGAAGCAGCGGCCAGTATTGGTCAAGTTCATTCAGCATTTATCGATGGAAAGAAAGTAGCTGTTAAAGTTCAATACCCGGGAGTCGCAGAGTCCGTAGATTCAGACTTATCTTTACTCAAGACCATTGCAAAAAGCTTTGTGACTATGACCGGAAGGCAAGTCGATCTCAATCCAACATTTAAAGAGATCAAAAGAGTTTTATCTAATGAAGCAAACTACGAAAAGGAAATAGAAAATCTAGAAAAGTACCGAAAATTTGTTGGTGATTCTGACGAGTTTATTGTTCCTAGGTCTTACCCAGAATATTCGAGTAAGAAAATACTCACCATGTCCTGGGAAGAAGGAGTTCATCTAGGAACTTGGATGAGAAGGTCCCCGTCTAAAGAAGCCAGACAAAAACTTGGAGTATTGGTTTTAGATTTATTCTGCAAGGAGTTCGTTGATTGGGGCTTTGTGCAAACTGATCCT
>CAZFYV010000111.1:0-10158 GCA_964523195.1 uncultured Pseudobdellovibrionaceae bacterium | reverse complement strand
GGCACCAGTAATTCCTCGGTTGATATAAACATTTCCTGCGCGAAGGCCATGGCGAACTAATTCAATGTTAGCTGGGCTTCTTGAGAAAACTCCACCTGTCAGAGCGTATTCGGTTCCGTTTGCGAGCTCGATGGCATGCTCAATATTTTTTGCTTTTAAAACGACAGTCACTGGACCAAAAATTTCTTCAGTTGCCACTCTAGATGTTGGTTCTACATCTACAATCACTGTTGGTGGCACGAAGTTACCATTTTCAGGAGCTTCGATGGTTTGAAGAATTCGTCCATCTGTTTTTCCAAGCTCAATATAGCTCTTAATTTTTTCAAATGCTTCTTTGTCAATTACTGGGCCGAGATAGTTTTTAGGATTTTCCGAAGGGCCAATGTGAAGAGACATCACTGAAGACTCTAGGCGAGCGACAAATCGATCATAGATCTCGTCTAGAACAATAATTCGACTGGCTGCCGAGCATTTTTGACCTTGGAATCCAAAGGCAGAGTAAATCGCACCATCGACGGCTTCGTCTAAGTCGGCATCAGAGTCGATGATTAATGCATTTTTTCCACCCATCTCAGCGATGCAAGTTTTAATATGTTGTTGGCCAGGTTGTAGCTTGCTACTTGTTTCAATTAATTTTAGGCCGACCTCTTTAGACCCCGTAAAGCAAATCACGCTTGTATCTTTGTGTTCAGCCAAATGGGCGCCAACTACTTCTCCTCGACCAGGTAAGTAAGAAACAACCCCTGAAGGTACTCCTGCTTCCATAGCAGCCTTCATAAAATATTCGCCTGACATTGTTGTTTGTTCAGCAGGTTTTACGATCACCGTATTTCCAGCGACCATGGCTCCAGCAGCCATCCCAGAAAGGATTGCTAGTGGGAAGTTCCAAGGCGCAATGACCACAGCTATGCCTTTACCTTGAGGAGTGTAGATGCTCATTTCACCTGGAGCGTGACCGACTCTTCTTGGGGCTCCAGCAGTTCTAATCTCTCTCGCATAGTAACGTAGGAAATCGATGGCTTCACATACATCGCCATCTGCTTCTTTCCAAGTTTTTCCAGCTTCTAGTACCTGACAGGCCATAATTTCATAGCGATCTCTCAGGTAAATGTCGGCCATTTTCTCAAGTAGTTGAGCTCGTTGTTCAATCGATGTCATTTGCCAAGAGGTGAGATTACTTTTGGCGGTAGACAAAGCTTCTTCAGCTTGTTCGACCGAAGCTAATCCGATAGTTCCGAGATTCATGTTGTGATCGGAAGGGTTTTTGTTTTCGAGGCTATCTGCTGTTTTTAGACTTCTACCGTTAATCAAAGGGTTCACGGTACGGCCGAGATGTTTTTCTTTAAACTCTGCAATGGCCTTTACCATTTTTTCTCGATTTTCTTCGATGGCAAAATCCAGTAAGGCTTGGTTGTAGAACAGGTGGCTTTCTGTTCTTGGGTCCGCAGATGTTTTTTCAAGATCATGATTCGGATCTTTTAAAAGCATAGAATCATCTTTTTCATCGGCAAACTTGGATTTCAAAAAGGACTCATTTGAAGTGTTCTCCAGAAGTCGTCTTACCAAATAAGCCATACCTGGGATCAACTCTCCTACAGGAGCGTATTCTCGAACGCGATAACCTTGTTTGATAAAAGATTTTTTGATCGGGTCAGCCATTCCATAGAGCATTTGGATTTCAAGAGCGTTTTTAGGAATTCCCATTTGCTCTGCTAAAACCAGGCAAGATGAGATGGAGCGAACGTTATGTGAGCCAATAGCTAGAGAGATTTGTTGGTGATTTTCTAGAAGATATTTTGCACAGTCCTCGTAGTTGGCATCAGACTCTTGTTTGTTTGTATAAACTGGAACGGGCCAGCGATGTTGTTCGGCTGCAATGGTTTCGTAATCCCAGTAAGCTCCTTTTACAAGGCGAACTGAAAATGAAGTGCCACGCTGTTTTGAAAACTCGACCAAGCTTTTGACGTCCTCTAGAGAGTCTCTCAGGTAAGCTTGAACTACAATTCCCCAGTGGCGGTAATCTCTATATTTTTCTTCCATCAAGAGTTCTTTGAATACTTCGAATGTGAGATCTTTGATCTCATATTTTTCCATATCAAGATTGATAAAAGCATTTTGTTTCATAGCTAAATCAAAGATAGGTCGGAGTCGATCTTTGACAGCTTCTTTTGATTCTTTCCATGCTGCAACTTTGATCTGAGAATAGAGAGCTGTGATTTTAACAGAAACATTGACCCGTGGAATATCACCTTTGAAGTCCGTATCGAGTAAAGAGTCTTCTTTCCAAGAGTTAGCATCTTTAGCAAGCCACTCAATCATTTCTAGATAGCGGCTTTGATATTCTTTGGCTTCGTCTTCGTTGAGGCAAGCTTCGCCTAAAAGATCGACGGTAAAACCAATTTGGTTTTTACGAGCTTTTTTCAGAACTCCAAGAGCTTCCTTAGGATTTTCTCCAGTGATAAACATCTTGGCCATTTGAGTAACGTTCTTACGGATCGCTCCTGCCATCAATCCTGGAGCGAGAGAACCAACGCCAACACCCACATTAAAAACGCTTGGTAGCTTATCGCCACCTTGAGCAAAGTACTCTTTAAGATGTCTGGCAACCTCTCCACCTGAATTCAAGTTTGGAAGGACATCTACGAATCTGAACATTTGAGTTTTGAACTCAGCATTGCTCATGGACCATTCCATTATTCGTCCATACCACCAATCTTTGTTGAATATGGATGAGCCACTAGAAGTTTCCATAGCAGCAAAAATTTCACGTCCTTTATTTTCAACAGCCTTTTGAAAGTCGCTCATTTAATCCTCCATCAGAACTCCGCAAATTTGCGATTTTGTTGCATTTTGGTCAAGGGATAATCAGCAAATTGAAGTTTATTAATGGCACTTTGTAGCTCTTAGAAAGCCAGAATTTGCGAGTAAAAATTGAGGTGTATAGAAAAGGGGCATCGAGAGGGGAGGAGAGCTCCTATGGAGGCTTTTAAGGAATGATTTGCTGCATACGCACGAAAACCGATACTGGCCTGTGTTTCCCTTCTCTGGTACTATGAAGGGACATGAGCGACGATAGTAAAACCGATAAAAAGCCAAAAGCCTCAACAGACTCTCCGCGTGTTTGGAGATATGTCTCAGAGGATATGAGTTTTCGAGTATCAGCAGTGAATTCCACGGAAGTGGTGGAGAAGATGCGCCAGATCCAACATACCAGTCCGATAGCGACTATGGCACTAGGGCGGGCCATGACGGGTGCTATGTTAATGGCGAGCCAACTCAAAGAAGGGCAGCAAATTTCACTGGACTTTAAAGGATCTGGTCCTCTTCAGCGAGTCTTTGCCCATGGAACTTTTGAGGGGGCAATTCGTGGGTACGTCTCCCAACCTCAAATTGAGTTTGACGACACAGTACCATTTTCAGTTGGCCCTTATATGGGGGAGGGATTTTTAACAGTTAGCAGTTTTAAACCCCAGTCTAAAATTCCATACCGTGGGACAGTTGATTTGGTCTCTGGTGAAATTGCGGAAGATATTGCTTATTATTACCAGCAATCTCATCAAATCCCGACGCTCATAAGTATAGGGGTTCATTTATCTGAATACGGAATGGTCGATGGGGCAGGTGGAGTCTTAATCCAGCTGATGCCGGGAACACCCAATGAGATTATAAATCATTTCGAAAACGCAGCTAAAGAAGTGAGTGATCTATCTGAAAAATTAGCGGATGGAATTGAACCACATGAATTGGCTAAGCTATTTACGAAGTCCTTAAAAATTAGAGAGTTACCCCATCCTCACCCTTCAGAGTACTCTTGTCCCTGTACCAAAGAGCGGTTGATGCGTTCCATGAACCTTTTGGGTTTAGAGGAAATTGAACGGTCCATTTCAGAGGGCGAAAGTATCGACTCTCAATGCCAAATGTGCGGAGAGAAGTACACTGTCTCGATTGAGGACCTGGAGCAGCTTAGAGACGACCTGAAAAAAAAGTCATATCACTAATCCGATAAAACTAGATCAAAGGGAATGCGTAATGCGACAATTTCATCTTGGTTTGTCTTCGCTTTATAAATTAATTATATTTATAGAAATCTCAAAATTACTCGGAGGTTCTTTCCTATGAAGGTTATGGTCATAGAAGATGAAAAAGAAATGAGAGACCACTTAGAAACAAGTCTAAGCGACGAATTTGAAGTTGTACTTTTGGATTCAGGAAATAATCTTCAGGCCCATTTAACGGTCCACAAGCCAGATGTTCTATTGCTCGATCAAATGCTTCCGGGGAAATCAGGTGCCGATATTGTTAGAGAAGTTCGAGCAAACCCTGAGTATTCTAAAATGCCTATTATTATGGTCACTGGGCTGACCAGTGAAGATGATAAAGTTGCGGCCTTGGAACTTGGTGCGGACGATTACGTGACTAAGCCAGCTTATCCTCGTGAATTAGCTGCACGAATTAAGGCCGTTCATCGACGAGTCTCTGAAGAAGAGTACCAAAAGAAACTTGTTTCTGGTGGACTAGAGATTGATTTTGCGGCCCATAGGGTTTTGTTAGGTGGTCGAGAGGTTCCTCTCACCTTAACAGAATTCAAGATTCTTTCTGAGCTTATGAAGCGCTCAGGGCAAGTTCTTTCTAGGGAGAAATTGCGCGAGCGGGCTTTGGGTAATTTGAATGTTACTGACCGAACTATTGATGTTCATATGGCTTCTTTGAGAAAGAAACTTAGTGAATTCGGAGCGAATATCGAAACTGTTCGCGGTGTTGGGTACCGCTTTTATCATACTGAAAGTCAGGCTGCGAATACTTAGATCGATTCGCATAAACATACCTATTAAACAAAATTTGTTTATAAAAAAGGTGATGGGAGAGGGAGTTTTAATCTCCCTCTTTTTCATGGTAGGTCAGTATAGGTAGGATGATAGCTCACTTGGACCCACGATTGTGGCTGAGCCGATCGGTATACACACCTATGGACTAGAGCAATCACGGGGCCAATCAAAATGGAGCCAGCTTGGGTCCTCTCGACAAATTGAATTCGCTTTCACAGTGGACTCGACGTTCTTACGGGTTCACCTTGGGATAATGGTTTCATAGTGACACCTCTTTTTTACATGGTTCCCCCTCTAATGGGACTCTCAGTGGCACTGCCCTGTAAATTGTCTATACATTGGTAATAAATGAGTAATTCTATGGCTTTATGGACTTGAAGTGGCCTTCAAAGATTCCGATGGGAAGAGAGCCGTAAGTCGTCAGACAGTGACCTTTATGGGGGCTCCATAATCGTTATTTTGTTTCGTGATTACAGCTACTTATAGAACCGGTCAAACCCTAGTTAGGCATTTGTTTTGCCTTAAGAGTAGGTGGAGGCCAATTTGAACCAAAGGAACATAGTCATTCGAGTTGTAGCGATCTCCTTTCTATTCGGAGCTTTACTCTTTCAAGCCTGTGCTGAAAAGCCACAGCCTGAGGAGTCGTGTAACTTTGTTCAGAACAGTCTTAAACAAAGAGTCTCCTGGGAAAACGATGTACCGGTGGTTTTCTATATCCATCGTTCAGTACCAGGTCCTTTTTTCGGTGCGATTGAACAGGCCATCGAAGAGTGGAATATCAAGGCGGGACGAGAGCTCATCAAAATTGGTGGTTGGACGAATTCCGGTGAAAAACCAGAAAAAGATGGCGCTAATATCGTCTACTGGCTGAACTCTTGGGAAAAGGATCGTCCATTTGAGCAAGCGAGAACTACTATTTATTGGTCTGAGGATCGAATTTACGAAGCTGATATTCGTGTAAACTCTAAGAACTTTAACTTCTTTTGGGGTGAAGATCCCATTGTCGGTCATGTTGATGTTCAGAGTTTACTTTTACATGAGTTTGGACACGCCCTTGGTCTAGCTCACGCTCCTAACACTCAAGAGAGTGTCATGGTCACAACCCTGGCTAGCGCCACTTTGCGTCGGGAAGCACAGTCAGTAGATCTTAGCTCTTTGTCCTGTGAATATTAAAATATAGTAAAAACAAAGGCTTAGCATTTTACTCCAGTTGGTCTTTTATTTGAAAATAAAGAGAACGGAATGCGTTTAAAATGTTTTCACTAGACCTCAATGCACTAGGTCGCCAGACGAATGTAAGTTAATTTAAGTTGTTGTGAAGATTCGCCTGTCAGAACATGAAGACATAGGACGAATAGCCGGTACGTCTAAGGAGTAAATGAATGAACCTCGAAAAAACTACTGCTCGCGAACTCTCACCTGAAATGGTGATCAAGCATCGAAACGAACTTAATGAAAAGTTCGGTGTTTATAGAGAACTTCAGGTTGATGAAGTATCTGTACTCGAAGAGTTTCGTGGAAATCTAAATCGTCTTGAAGAGCTTAGCCATCGACTTCAGTTTATGATGGGTGAAGTACACGGTCTTATCGTTAAGAAATCTTAAAACCAACTTTGGGTACGAGAATCTTTAGGATTCCATCTTGATATTCTCTTACCGCGACTTTTTCCTCAACCGGCTTTGTTAGAGGGAATTCCTGCCGAAAACTTTGAAAAGTGGACGTCTTTATCGTAGAAGTCTCGTCATTGACTTCATCTTTAAATTCCCTTTGTCCGGATAAGCTAATTTTGTCTTTTTGAATTCTCAATTTTATATTCTTTTGTTCGTGTTCAGGTACTTTTGCCTCTACAAGGTATGAATTATCATTTTCTCGAATGCGAGCTTTGAGATCTGGAATATTGTAGAAAGGGTCGTCCTGCTTGTTTGAGTATTTTTCGAGTTCCTTCACCAGATTGACTTGTTCTTTGGCAATCATTTTAGAGTAAAGATTCTTTTGTCCTTCTAGCTTAGCTTCAAAGTTAATATTGTCTCTCTTGTACTGAGTTTCAAAGTCTTGGCGTTGTCGTTTTAAATTGTCTGCGTAGACTTTGTCATCTTCAGCTAAGATTCTTTGGTGATTGTCAAAACGCTTGTCTCGTTCTTTTGTGTAATTCTCTTGTTGATCATTGAGCTTGTATTCATGATCTGCTTTTTGCTTATTCTCTGTAATCTCAAATTTAAGTTGTTGGTCTGCGAGCTTGGCTTCGCCATCTCTTTGAATTCTTTGAATTTCTTTTTGGTTTTCTCGTAAGAGTTTATCTTCTTGCGACTTCTGAACCTGTCGGTCGTACTGAATTTTTTGCTCATGCTTTGTGCGCATTTCTTGCTGCTCGTTATCGAAGTCCGATTGTTGTTTTAGACTGATGCTCCTGAACCTTTCGTCCATCCGTTGAATATTTCCGTTATACTCTGAACGCCTCTGATTTAGGTTGCTCTCATTTTGGGTCTTAAGGTTTCGAAGTTGTTCTTCTTGAGTTTTTCTCGTTCTCCCGACGGTCTCTTTGTGTCCGCGATCGAGTTGCCCGAGTTTTTCTTGATGTTCAAAACGTTGATTTAATAGCTCTTTGGAGTTTTTATCTCGAGCTTCCGTTAGTTCGGTTCTATGGTTTCGCTTAACCTTTTCCATCTCTTGTTTGAATTGTCCGATTTGTCTTTTTCGCTCAGTTTGTTGGTCGGAGATAAACTGTTTTGAATTCTGAGTTTCTTTAAGTTCAAGAGCATGTTGTTTCTTTCGAAGTTGTTCTATTTGTAACTCAGTCTTATCACGCTCGACATCGACTCTTTGGTTAAGGCGGGCGATCTTTTCTTGTTGCTTTCTTCTCATTTCGCGAACACGGGTCTCGAAATTTAATTGTTCTTGTGAAAGCTGATCTTTATTGTTTTGGTAGACTTTGTTTGTCTTCGCTTTATTGCTTTTTCGGATATGATTGACTGAGGCTTCGTGTTGCTCTTGAAGACTTTTTTCTTTAGAGCGATGATCGTTCTTAATTCGCTGAAGGTCACGTTTATTACGTTCCTTGAGTTCACGCTTTTTAGCTTCAAAATCTTTATTCAATTCTTGAAGTTTATAATTGTTGTTCTCGCGCGCAGAGCGAATTTCAGAAGACACAAAACCCCCTGTAAATAGAGTATCATATTGATACAGGACCTCTTCGTAGTTAGTCTTAGGGGGCTTAGTTATTTTGACTTTGGGTTGGGAAAAATCTACCCCTGTGGGATAAGGCTTTGGTCGATTACTTGTTCTGTGGGCTCATCTTCCGGGACGGGTTTCGGGCAAAGTTCTTTGCCATTGGTTCTCTCTGGGCAAAGCCAGTGGTCAACTAGGTCAATTCGTTCGCGGAGACTCACAGGGTGGTAAGTTGGATATTGATATTGGTCTAAAGTCGAGAGCACGGATCTCTCGGTATCTTTATCTACATGAACTATCTTCAGTTCAAATACGCGGTACTCAGCAAATGCCGGAGAATAAAGCGATAAAATGAAGAGTGAAATTAAGATTCGACCCATAGACCTTTTATCGGCATATTAGGGTCAAATCTAAATCAGGGGTCTAGTGTTTCAAATCCGACTTAGTAAGGATCGTATTGTCAACCAGGTGAAAGTAGGCACGTATAACTAGATCGTAATCCTCTGGCTCTAGTGTTTCCAAAAAGCTTTGCTTCTCAGAAAAAGAATCCTTTTCAATCACGCGTAGAAGTAGGTTTTGAATTCGACTTTTATTATCAAAATCAAAAAAATCTCGTTCGTCATTGATAGAATTCTTTAGTGCTTTGACAATGTCATGTTTTTCGAATAAAAAATGATGTCCTTGGGTAGATTGGTGAAGAAGATACTCGATTTGATCTAAGTTTTTTTCTTCTATTGGAACCAAGCCATGCCTCCTTGCATACTTTGCTACCAGGTTTCGAAAAAGAGCGTCCGATAAATCAGCAAATAAACAGCAAATCTAGATGTATTTAAACCGTGGTTTATCTTACCCATAGTTTTCGCTTGTTAAAAGTTCATGGCAAGAGAAATTGTTGATATTTGACATATTTAGTCATCGAGCATATGATTTTATCTAGAGAGTCATCACGTACTTCAGATTCATATGATCATCATTGATTCAATTAAATTAAAAGTTTTAAGGTTTTTTAAAGGGGCTTGTCTCTTGGAAATACTTGTTACAAAGTTAAAGGGAGCGTATGGGGAAAAGCTCAAATAAAAAAATGCGAAAACCCCTTAAATCTTCAGAACCAGGGAGATCCATAGTGTTAGATGAAGCCAACGGCTTAGTTTTTGCGAATGAAGAAGAACTCTATCGTTATTTCGAAAAAGAAGTTGAGGTTTTTGAAGATGAATTTCTTAGGATGCGTCCAGAAGAAGACTATGGGGATGAAGAATCTGAACGAAATATTCATCTTTTAGATGAAACATTAGAGTACCCAGATGAAATTTGGGAAGATACGAAGACGCTCAAAGGAAAAGTCATTCATCATTATCTTAAGTTTTTTGAGATTGATGGAGTTCCATCGTTTTATGTCGCTGTTACCCATACTGCTGAAAATATGCCCACATTTATATACCTGCATTTTCCAACGAAATTAGATCGCGTTGCCGACCGGTATCGTCGAGGCGAAATGGTCTATGACCGAGTGGTGAAGGAAGTTGAAAATGGCGCACTTGAAGGTGACGCATTGGGTGAGGGTGATGACCTGGCGGTGGGTCTTTATAAAGCCATGCTAAAATTAAGAAGTGAAGGCGATATCCCTGAGAATGAATTTGCGGAATTTTCGGAATTTAGGGATGAAGCAATACATGAGGCCGATGAGATTTGGAAGAGTGCGGACTACTCGGGCCAGGTCTTGGTCAACTTTATTCGAGAGTATAACGATGTCGAGGGTATCGGCGATATTTGGTATATTGTAGTCACAGTTGAAGAAAGCACCAACTCTCAGGTTCTACTGTTTTCCTTTCCAACAACGGATGCTTCTCTTGTTGATCGTTATCGGCAAGGAGAGAACTTACAAGCTGAGGAAGTTCTCAAAGAGTCGAGTCATTAATTAGAATCCAGAGCACATACTTGTTGCACGGCTTTGCAAATCTTCGTTTGTAAGGTCGTCCATTCCATAAAATGGGTGCAATTGATTGAGTACGTCTGCGTGGGTACTGGCGTAGGCTGCGGGATTAGCATCAAAAACGGGAATCAGCAAATCTGCATCTCCAACGACAGAGCCCTCGTTGTATAACACGACTTTAAGTGCTTGATAGCTAAAGTCGGTTCCAAAAACTACGACTCTGATTTTTCTAAGAAT
>CAZFYV010000110.1:0-10218 GCA_964523195.1 uncultured Pseudobdellovibrionaceae bacterium | reverse complement strand
ATTACGTTCGGATTGATCGCAATTAATCTTGTGTATATCGGGTACAAATTCGTTCAATAAAACAAAATCGCGACGCGTTGGCTATTTAGAAACCTTTCTCAAAAAGTATCTGAGAACAGGCAAGGAAAAGAAAAAGTCTTTCCAACTCTTTGGCCATTCTGCATTAGTAAACGCAAAGGTCACAAATAATAATGCCGCCGTCTGGAACTCAAATGATAAATTGAGAAGTGGCAAATTGATGACGTGAAAAATAGTTAAACCAGCCACCCATGGCACTAGGATTTTAGATCGGAAAGCAGCAAAAACTGCGAACAGTTGTAAATAGAGAACGAGCCAGAGTGAGAGCTGACCAAAGACAGACATATTTGTCGCAAATTCTCCCAAAACAGTTTTATGACGGTAGGTAATCAAAAAATGAGACACTAAATAAGAAAGAGAATCGGGATTGAATAGACTTATATTCTCGGTAAAAAAAGGAACAATTACAGAACCTATAAACTTCCAGATTCCTGATAAAGAGTAACATGAAAGAACAAGTACAAGTGATGAAAAACAAATGAGATTATATCTTGCTTTAAAGTCTCTAGTCTTCTCCCCAACACCCTCAACAGACGAAGGCAAAAAGCAAAAGAGGGTGGCTAACCATAGCCAGATGATATTGCCAATTTGGGTTACACCCATAGCTAAATTGACTGAAAGGAGTACAAAAAGAGAACAGGCGTATACGATCTTAACCCACCTAAAATGAATACGAATCAAAACTAGAAAGAGAGACAAAAAACCTATCAATGAAATGAGAAGAACAGTGATTTTTGGATAAGCTATAGTTACTAAGCTGTAAATTCCACTGACTATAAAGTTTGGCCCCGATGCCAAAAGAGTAGCTTCGCCAATGTTTAACCTGAGACTCTGTCTTACGATTATAAAGAAAATTACAAATTGAATGATATAAAAAAATCGAACCCCAACCGAGTTTTTATTAAATCGATTTGTAAGCTCATGGAACGGTCTCCTGTCTTTTTTGCCTTCTTGACTACACAGAAGTTTTTTCAACCTACGTGTCAGCATCATCACCCTCTTTTAAAGAGCTTTCAGAAGGACACTTGCTTTCCACTATTATCCTTTTCTCTATTAACTTAGCTTCTTCACGTTTTCTATAATATTCAAGTGCATCGAACTTCTTTAGAATTAATCGATACCCGCAGTAATCAAAGCTACTCGTATACCGCCCAAGATACTTTTCGATAGCCAAACGAAAATCACCTTTACTCGAAGCGTCCCCGTATCGCGTGAGCCCCTCAAAATCTTTATACTTCATCACAAAATCGAGACGGGATTCTCCAGGATGCTTTTTAAGAAGATCCAAAGTTTTACCTTCGTTGTTTTCAACCTCAAAAGAGTAATGACGGATATACTTTTTGATTTCGTAAAACAGTTTCCATGAAAATAATGGGAAAAAATTCTTTTGGGTCTCTCCAAAATGGCCCATGAGCATCGAAGACATGAACAGAACAGCAAAAAACCATCCGACTCTCTTCTTTACTTTTCGATAGGACTTCAATGACCAACCCCTGATAATTCTCTTCTAATATTAAGCATATTCAGCTCATACCAGAAATCAAGCTTAAGAGTTGGCCATCAAGACTAAATGCTATTGAAGCTTTCTGTATTGAATTCTTTTAGGCATCAACTCATCAACGCCCAAACGTTTTTTATAGTCCTCTTCGTACTCGGAGTAGTTTCCTATGAAAAACTCTACTTTTGAATCGCCCTCAAAGGCCATAATATGAGTACAAATTCTATCCAAAAACCAACGATCGTGAGAAACCACAATGACGTTTCCGCCGAACTCAAGAATAGCTTCCTCTAGAGCTCTCATTGTATTTACATCAAGGTCGTTCGTCGGCTCATCCAGAATAATAACGTTAGCTCCACTCTGTAAAAGTTTAGCCAAGTTCACTCTATTTCTTTCACCACCTGATAAAGTGCCGACTTTCTTCTGCTGAGATTCACCGCTAAAATTGAAACGAGAAACATATGCTCTCGAGTTCATTTCTTTGTTTCCAACTTGCAGTAAATCATTACCACCTGAAATCTCTTCCCAAACCGTTTTATTGGGGTCCAATGTATCTCGCCCCTGATCGACATAGGCAAGCTTCACGGTTTCACCGACAATGAACTCACCAGAGTCTGGTTTTTCCTGTCCGGTAATCATTTTCATTAGTGTCGACTTACCAGCACCATTTGGACCAACTACACCCATAATTCCACCACGGGGCAAACTAAAACTGAGGTTATCAATCAACAGGTTCTCACCAAAACCCTTGCTGATGCCTTTAGCTTCAATCACTTGCTCTCCAAGGCGAGGTCCTGGTGGAATGTAAAGTTGCATATCATTAAGTTTTTCAGGAGTTGGGTCTTTAATTAGATTTTCATAGGCGTTAATTCTCGCCTTTGCCTTTGTTTGACGTCCTCTTGGAGATTGTTTGATCCAATCCAACTCCCTTTCAAGAGTTTTATGGCGCTTCATTTCTGACTTTTCTTCTTGCTTTAATCTCTTCTGCTTTTGATCTAGCCAAGACGAATAGTTTCCTTTCCAAGGAATTCCTTCACCACGATCAAGCTCTAAAATCCAACCAGCGACATTATCTAAAAAGTACCTATCGTGAGTTACGGCAATTACAGTACCAGGAAATTTTGCTAAAAAATGCTCTAACCATGCCACAGACTCAGCGTCCAAATGGTTGGTAGGCTCATCCAATAGCAAAATATCAGGTTCACTCAACAACAAACGAGTTAAAGCAATCCGACGTTTTTCTCCACCAGAGAGATTAGTCACTGGGCTATCACCATCTGGACACCTTAAAGCGTCCATGGCTTGTTCTAGTTTAGAATCTAACTCCCATCCATCTTTAGCTTCAATTTTTTCTTGGACTTTTCCCTGCTCTTCAATGAGTTCATTCATTCGATCATCGGTAATGCCTTCTTCGCACATCTCCATTGAGATCGCTTCGAACCTCTTTAGGAGTACGGGCAGTTCGCCAAGCCCATCCATTATATTTTCTTTAACTGTTTTTTCTGGGTTGAGTTCTGGTTCTTGCTCTAAAAATCCAACCTTCATATCTTTGGCTGGGAAAGCCTCACCTAAGAAATCGTCATCAATTCCAGCTAAAATTTTCAGAAGAGATGACTTACCAGCGCCATTCAATCCTAGCACGCCAATTTTAGCGCCATAAAAATAAGATAAGTATATATCCTTGAGAACGTATCTATTAGGCGGATAAACTTTACTAACACCCTTCATCGTATAGATAATTTCTTCAGACATACTCACTCCCTTTAGCTGACCAAATTAACACCCTACGCCAGCCTTTTTTACCTTGAAATAGAATCGAAAAACTAAGTAAAACTATCTACCTATGGCAGGAAAAAAAGGCAAGTCACAGAAAATCCATCAAGCAATAACGGACCTTGAAGCCGCCCTACTCGAATGGGATGGAATTGAAGAGGACGAGCTTGAGAAGCCCTGTGTTGAAAAAGACCCACAAAGGCAGAGAACCCTAAGCTTACTTAAAGAACTAAAAGAACAACTTCAAGGGTTCGAGAAAGATACTATCTAGAGTTTTCCACTAATTTTTTGAAACAAATCAGCTTTTGAGATCAGACTGCATTTCGATAACTCAATTTTTGATAGAGCTACCTGATCCTCATTTTCTAGCTTTTCAAGATTCAAATCATGGCCACCCATAATCTGATTTTGAACAACTTGAATCCCCACAAAAGACAATTTTTGAGAAAGATCATTGGCTAATCTTGGATCAGAGCTAAGCGCAACCCAATTTTGAATCTGGTATTCAAGGCATTTTTTGAGCTTATGATTATATATCTGATCCGAGGACTTCTCAGGGTTGATCGCGTACTCCTTTTCACCAATTTTAAGCATTTCCTTCTGGATGTTTTCTTTTTTCAAAACACTTCCTGGTTCAAAAGGACTTACTGAAACTCTGAAAAAATGAACTCCCCTCTTGGGTGAATTAGCTCTCGCTTCGAAGAAGACAGCCATCAATAAAAAAACTATAGGAACCAGAAACAATACTGGCTTTACTCGGCTAGATAAGTACTCATTTTTTAAGGCTAAATTGGCTTTAATCATAACCCTGTTGATTGCAAAGAGTTCGCCCAATTCTACTGCTATTACAGTCGACTTGAGCGTCGGCCAATTAGACAAGAGTGACAAAAATAGGTTCGACTAGCTTTTGCCTCCACCAAGGCAATTAGGAGATTTAAAACCCTCTGGATCCATCACTTTCCACTCTTCCGGTGTAACGGCTCGTTGAGAAAGGGCGTGGACCTCACCGTCAATTTCTTCTTTTAAAATCGCGTAGACTTTTTGTTGTCGCTTGACTCGATTTAAATCTTTAAACACTTCTGAAACGATCAAAACCTTAAAGTGTGTTTCCGAATTCTCAGGTACATTATGCATATGACTTTCATTCACGACTTCAAGGTGAATGGGATTCAAGGCCTCTTTCAATTTTGACTCAATAGAATTCTGAATTTTCATGCCTTCACCCTAGATCAGGATCAATAAAAAAACAAGAGCCTAAGACATGTCGACCTTTTGATTCTCCATTTGCCCCTCTAACTTCTTCATAAGATCTCCCAACATTGCCTCTTTTTTTCCTTCAGGAAGAGGTCGGTGCCCATTGGAATATTCTCTATACAAATTTTGAGGGATTTCTAACAAAAACCGAGAGGGACTGGAAGGAGCTGGGCGACCATAGCGCTTTCTTTGACTGACTCGAGTCATTACAAGATGTTTTTTGGCTCGGGTGAGTCCCACATAAAAAAGGCGACGCTCTTCACTGGTATCACTGCCAAGGGTGCGATGAGGTATAAGATCTTCCTCCAAGCCAATCATCAAAACTACCGGCCACTCCAAGCCTTTGCAGGCATGAAAAGTTAAAAGCTGAACCTTACTTCCTTTATTATCTCCATCGTCAGCAACATCTCGCAGCTCCATTGCATCTACAAAATCTTTTAAGGTTTTCTTTTCGCGACCACCTTTTTCAATAAAGCGATCCAAAATTCTCCCCAAGATCTCAACGGTCATCCATCTGTGGTTTAAGGCCTCATCATTCTTATACATCTTGCGCATATATTCGAAGTATCCAATAGACTTAACCCACTTTGCTAAGGACTCTCCGACCGTAAACCCTTCAACCGGCTGAAGAATTTTTTCAGGCAACGTATGAATGATTTCAAGAAAGGAATTAATTCCATTTAAGCTAGCATCGGGAAGTTCAAGGTTTTTTGCTTGCTTCAAAGCTTGGTAAAAACTTACCTGATTATCTTCAGCATGGTTATGCAGTTTTTGAATCGTCGTCTCACCAATACCACGACTCGGAAGATTTAGGATCCGTCTAAGCGCGACTTCATTAGGGCGCAGACTACATCGTAAAAAAGCGATAATATCTTTGGTTTCTTTGCGATCAAACAGGCTCGTAGACCCTGTTACGCTGTAATCAATTTGATTTTGCCTAAGTATCCCCTCTAACAATCCACCCTGTCCATTAGAGCGATACAATACAGCGATATCACCTAGCTTGTAGCCTTGATCTTTAAAGTGTTTTATCTGACTAACAACACCTTCTGACTCCTCATCCTCATTTTCATAAACAAAGAGTTCAGGCTTTTCACCTTTTTGCGCATTTGGGTCAGATTTTAGAAGTTTACTGTGTCGATACTCGTTCTTTGTAATTACAGAGTTGGCCACTTTAAGGATAGCTGGAGTAGATCTATAGTTTCGTTCCAAACTCACAACATTACACTGTGGATAAATCTTTGGAAAATCCAAAATATTCTGAACAACGGCTCCACGCCAGCCATAGATTGACTGATCATCATCTCCGACAACAGCAATGTTATTAGAGTCTTCGCTCAACTTCTTAACCAACTTGAACTGTAAATCGTTTGTGTCCTGAAACTCATCGACCATTAAAAATTTGAATCGACTTTTTAGGTGACTGAATACATCTGGATATTGATCAAATAATTGCAGAGGTTTAATTAGTAGTCCTTGAAAATCTACGACTCCAAGAGCATCTAAACGAGAGAGGTATTTGGGAAGCAAGACCTCTGCCATTATATCGTATTCGTCATCTGTGTTAGAGCGCGTTTGGCCACGGGCCCTCCAGTCACAAATAATCGAAAACAAGGTTTCAACCTTAAAAGCTGATTTACCAGCCATATTAACATCTTTTAGTAATTCCTGAATAATTGCTGATGAATCTGAAGAATCAATTATTCCAAAGGACTTTGGAAGACCGGCTAGTTTAGCATTCTTTCGGAGAAGCTGAAGCCCAAATGAATGAAAGGTTCCGGTCCAAAGACCTTTTGCTCGATCACCTAATTTTCCGGATACTCTCATTGATAATTCACGGGCCGCTTTATTGGTAAAAGTGAGCACTAGAAACTCTGAAGCTTTTGCATGACCTTCTTCAATTAGATGACCAGTTCTAGAAACTAAGACCGTTGTTTTTCCCGACCCAGCTCCGGCCAAAATGAGAAGAGGCCCATGTACATGGGACGCAGCAAGCCTTTGCTCTTCATTTAAGCCGTTTAACCAGTGACTCAAGTTAATCTCCGTCTATTTTAATGACAAAAAGAGTTTAGATGACAAAAACACGAGAACCCCTACCAGGGCCAGAACTCTCGCCTTCTCAGGTAACAACTTCTGGTACTTTCGAGTCAACACTGATGTTAAAAATGCGAAAAAAAACAGCATTAATGCATAGTCGGCCTTAACAAAACCTAAACTTAATCCATTCCAGGGGCCGGTCATATAAGAGATCGCCCCAGCGGAGGTTGTAAAGGCCATGACAGCGTTTAAAGTCGGCGAGTACTTATGAGCCTCTACAAACTTCAAACTCAGTACAAGAGGCCCTACAATGATTCCTGAGCCTATCCCGGTTAAGCCTGAAAAGAATCCCGCGATGGAGCCAATAAAATAGCTGACTAAATTTTTGCGCGCTTGAAGCCAAGGACGCTCTTTTTGACCTTTTCGAACAAACCTCAAAATCAGTAGGAGGCACAGAAATAAATATAAGAGAGCCAAAATTAATTTGATATAAAAACCAGGAACCATCAAAGCGATCTGCGCAGTTAACCAGCTTAGAACCGCTGAAATAGGTCCAACCGTTAAGGCAAAACGCCAATCAATTAATTTGTCTCTATGAAAAAGGATTGTATTGACCGTCGTTACCAAAAAAACTGTAGCAAGTGAGGTCCCTACGGCAGCGTGAACTTCCGTTGAAAAAAACAAGGTAAGTGCGGGGACGATAAAGACCCCTCCACCGAGACCTAAGAATACAGAAGATAGACCAACGAGAACGCCTAAAATGATCATAGGGATATAAGACATAACTCACTGTGTAGAATCAGTTCGCCAATCTGTCAAACAATCTCACCCATGAACTGAAATTTAAAAAATCTTTGGACTCAGATTAGTTAACGACATAAGTTTTTTAGCCATGGAACGCCTTATTTTCTTGCCTCTATTTGCTATGGTCGCTTTGACTTTCGTCGTTGGCCTGTTCTCTATTTTTTATCGGTTTAGAGATGTATTAAATAAAAAAATTCCAGCTAAATATTTTTTGAAATTCGACAAAGGAGAGCCCACCCACGAAGTCTTCATTGCTAATCGAAACTATGTCAATTTGTTTGAAATGCCAGTTTTGTTTTACGTTTTAATGACGATTGTAATTGCCCTAAAAATTGAAAGCATTTTTCTACTTAGCGGTGCATGGATATATGTTGTGATGAGAGCCTATCATTCCTTTATTCACCTCACATCCAATCATCTCATGAGTCGAATGGCTTCTTTCGTTCTCTCTAGCGCGGTTTTAATTGTCATGTGGATAGCCCTTTTTATCGAAATTTTCAAAAACCCCGCTGTCTAAACTTTTGATACCTCTACGATTATTGTCATTCTCTATCTAGCAGTCCTTTTGCATTATAATGACCCCGTGAGAATAGGAATACTACGAACTTCAATTCTATTGATTCTGAAGGCGATTATCTGTGCCTTTAGTCTACCAACATTGGCCGTAAACCGATGTGAGGTGCCCTTTTTTGAGCCCTCCGCTAAATTCTCCCCTAGCAAGATAGACTCTAGGAGAGACCTTAAAGAATATGCTCACACGAACACTATGGAGTACTTTGCTACACTCTACCCAGAAATTGCGGCCGAAAAGGACGTTAACGACTACAATGTACGGATTCGAAAAAACCAAGTCTTTGTTTTTGGCGATGACTCCTATTACGGTTTCGAACATCCATGGGACTCTAGTATTTTTACTGTTCCTACAAGAGATGATTTTCGCAACAGCCAATGGATTCATTCAGGAAGATTCTCTTGGCAACAGTCTTTCGCTGTAGAAAGTTTTGATCAATCTCTTAGCTACTCTTCCAGGTTCACAGATGTAAGTCACAGCCTGACTCTCAGTCATACCGATGGATTTCCGGTTTACAGAAATGTACTGGTTAACAATGATTTTCTAAGACAAATTGATTTTACCAACTCCTGGAAACCAGTCATTGAGCTTAACCAAACTCAGATGGACGATAGTTCAGAAAACGATATACATATGGCAATCGTTAACTGGAAATCGCTGGCCGAAAAAACCATGGGAGCTTCTAACCCTCATGCCATTAGTGATCTTTCTGCCATCAGTTGGCGGTTTTTGCTCTGGCAATACTCGGAAAGATTTAAATTTAGCGAAGATTTCATTGCTGACGTTATTGAAGCCGGAGAACGTATCGACAATCGCGTAATCACCATAATGAGCTTTTTAAATAACTTTTCAATTGCGGAACTATTTGAAAGTCAAGACTACGACCCTGAACAGCTCCTTGAACTCAATGGAGTCTTTTCTATGATTACCAGTGAAGATGAGTCCGAACCCATGTTCTTTGAAATGATGGAAAGGATCGTATTCAAGCGCCTTAATCCTGAAGCATCAGAAGACGAGATTAGTGAACACATCAAAGAGACTTTTAGTTTTATTCGAGAACCCGGCACTAAATACGTAGAAATGGGACGTCTCGCTGTTCTCAAAGAGTATAATCCTATTATAGCTCCTCTTCTCATTCAGTACTTGGTTTCTGCGGCTAAAGGAAGCGGAGCTGATCAGATTATTGTTTATGCAGACAAGCTCCATAAGAGAATGTATGCAGAGTATGGATTTGATGTACATTCAGAAAGAGTCGACCAAGAAGGAAACACTTTCTATGTACTCATGCAAAAACCCGATATCGTTCTCGGAAAAGCCCTTACTCTCTTTTACCGAGCAACAACAGATGACATTAGATCAACCAGCCCCAATGACCTTTTAGAAGGTAAAAGGCCAACAAAACCACCTAACGATATCCGATTTGATCCAACTCAAATGATGTCCTACGCATCTTCATTGAAAGACAAAATTTCTTTAGATGTTTTGAAATTCACCGTGAATCAAGAGCGGCAGAAACAGGGGTTACCACCACTCCCAGGAACTCGCTTCTTCACGGATTTAGTTGAAGAAGCGGCAGAAAAAGACCCTTCAGTCATTGATAAAATCAATGACCTCATAGATCGATTAAAACGCTAACTAGCGCCATTCTTTTCTAAAAGTCTGAAGATCTGAGTGATTGTAAAACTCTTCACCGGTTCCTGGCTGAAAACCTTGAAGGTACCTAAGAAAAGTAAAAGTTCGACCATTCTTCTGAACCAAATAGTAAGAGCGAATCTGATCAACCACACACTGAGCACTACCATTTACACAGGATTCAATCATCTCTTTCGAATCAGCCATCTCAAAGAAACCAGGAGATGACTCAACTCTGTATCTCTTACCAACAATCACACCATTATCAAGAGACCAGGAATAAAGCATATTCTCGTTTAATCCATCCCCTTCGAGATCGTATTCGAAGCCCCCAATCCCGTCTTCGAAAAAGAAATACTTCACATCGTTGCTCTTGTCTTGGTAGTTACCAACAACATCTTGCTCAGTTCTGAAACCTGGGCCACGAACCTGATCCTTTGCCCATGAACCAAAAGAAATTGTCTTCATTCTTTGGTTTCCGTTTTCAAAAGTACTAATCACATTTCCGGAAACCTTTTGTTCTCTCTTCTTAAACAATAAATTATATGTCATAGTTTCATTTGTGTTTTTC
>CAZFYV010000109.1:0-10218 GCA_964523195.1 uncultured Pseudobdellovibrionaceae bacterium | reverse complement strand
GTATCAATTGCACCTTGACTATGACCTCCAATAATTAGGTTTTTCCAAGCTCTTTTTTTGATACCAAATTCCTCATATAAACTGAGAAACAACATTTCAGACTGATAAACTTCGTTGTAGCTTTCTACAAATTCTTCTGCCGATTTCTCTTTATCCTGATTCACTCGAAGTATCTCTGACGCCTCCAAACTACGTCCTCTTCCAGGAAGATCGGGCACTATCACTCTAAAACCTTGAGAAAGCCAGTTATCGACATCAGGATCACTAAAGAAAACGACTCCATTAAAGGTATCAGAATTATGTGTGAATCCATGATTCGCTATTATAACAGGGGCCTTGTTCCTATCAGCGGCTGAACCAGTATAAAATTCCCTGATATACATCACGCCGAGATCTAATTCTTTTCTTAATGATTGAAATTTATAGCCAAGTTCTCGCTCAATATACTGCTGCTTACCTGAACCAACACGCTGTCGAAGATCTGTCATATCGACAAATTTTGCAGTCACTTCCAATTTAAACAAACTAGAACAGTTTAGTCCGAAGGCAAAAGATGGAATAAAAAAACACAATAAAATAAACTTCGAGAATAATTGACCCATTAATTAGTTACCAAACATAAGTTACAAAATTTTATTAAAAAACGTAAGTTTGGTTATGCGATTTGCTTGCCAGGTTTAAATCTAAAATTCGAAGTTAAAACCTATTCGGGTCGAAGTGATTTTCGAATCATTTTTTAGAGCTAAATCAGAAAAGGTTTCTGACTGAGGATACAAATTATTTGCCCCTGGAGGAGTTCCATAAAACTCACGTGGATTGGATGCTGCTTGATAGGTCATTAAGACAGTTCCACCTATGATTCCCACTCCAAATCCAATAGCAATATTTGAAAGGTGATCTTGAGGACGACCATAGAAACTCAAAGTACTCAAACCTAAAATAGCTCCACCAAGACCAGCAAAAATTATTGTTGCCAGTTGCTTGCGAGGTCCACCAGAAGAGGATCCTATCTCAACATTGGAGCCAATTTGTGCAGAGGCATTTTGAACTGGCAAACTCAGAGCAAATACTAATGATAATGTTAGGCATATTCGTAAGACCAAGGCACTTCTCCATCTGGTGTTACAGTAAACTTAGGCGGTAAATTCATTTCAGTTTTTACGACAAATTCCTCAACTGAACTAACCTCACCGGATTCGGGACCGCGCTTGATATAAACTTCTAACTGCAATACATCGGAATCCTGACCAGATGCAACAATCTCCACTCTGCCGTCTTTTAGATTCCTCACACGACCAGAGACCCCCACCTGACGAGCGCGTTTTTCGATAAACATGCGATATCCCACACCCTGAACTTGTCCTGAAACCAAATAATGTTTAACCATCAATATCCCATTCTTTGAGATTCAGGCCTAATTATAGCTACATAGAAAGGCTTTTGACAAATGAGTCCTGGCCTCAAAACAGAATTCTCTCGGAGGGTCCTTGAATTAAGGAAAATATAATCATTTCAATAGCTTTTTAGATTCAGCCGAACTATGATTTCTCTGTTTTATGGACTTCATTCCCGCCGAACTCATTAAGAAGAAAAGAGATGGTCAAGCCCACACCCGCGAAGAACTTAGCTTCCTAGTGGATTCCTATGTGGAAAGCAAACTGCCAGACTACCAAATGGCAGCTTGGTTGATGGCAAGCTTTATCAACGGATTAAATGACGAAGAAACGGCTGACCTTACCGGTCTCATGAAAAACTCTGGCGCTACTTTTGAATTCGGCGATGAACTGAAAAATCTGCCAGTGGACAAACATAGTACTGGTGGAGTTGGCGATAAATTGAGTTTGATTCTTGGTCCGATTGCGGCCGCCGCTGGTGTTCCGATTCCAATGATCGCGGGCCGAGGTCTTGGTCATACGGGTGGAACTTTAGATAAGCTCGAAGCGATTCCTGGATTCTCAATTGATGTCTCAATTGAGAAATTTAAAAAAGAAGTAAAAGAACATGGCATTAGTTTAATTGGACAAACTGATGATATTTGCCCGGCCGACAAAAAAATCTACGCCCTAAGAGATGTCACAGGTACCGTCGAGTCCCTGCCGTTAATTTGTGCCAGTATTATGTCAAAAAAATTAGCCGAAGGAATTAAAGGCTTAGTACTCGATGTTAAGTGTGGATCGGGTGCATTTATGAAAACTCAAAAAGATGCCGAAGCACTTGCTGAGCTTTTGAGTACAACGGGCGCTCGAAATGGTGTGAATGTAAGCGCATTGATTACCGATATGAATCAGCCTCTTGGCGTAACCATTGGTAATGCCATGGAGATTCAAGAAGTAAATGCAATTTTTAACAATGAATCCAATGACCTCGTAGAGCTAGAAAGAGTCCAAGATTCTGTTGAACTGAGCTTACACCTAGCTGGCCATATGATTTGGTTAAGTGGAATCAGTAAGACCGCTGAAGAAGGCTTAGAGATAGCGAAAAAACATTTAGCCGATGGTTCAGCCTTAAAGGCTTGGCACAGTTTAGTCGAACGCCAGGGAGGCAAACTGGATCAACTTCCTAAAGCTCCCCAGTGCTATTTAGTAAACTCACCAAAAAGTGGATTCATAGACTCATTCAATACTGAACAGATTGGTATGGCCTCAATTGTTCTCGGAGCAGGAAGACGACAGAAAACTGATGTCATAGATCCAATCGCTGGTATTAAAATCCATAAAAAAATTGGTGAATCCATTGAAAAAGATGAGCCTATATTTTCGTTGTACTCGTCAAATCCGAGCTTATTTGATCAAGCTGAGAAAATGCTCTTAGACACTGTGACGATATCTTCACAGGCAACTAAACCTCCAGAGCTCATTAAGAAAGTTATTACCAAGGAAAGGTTTTAGTCACATGGTACAAGATCGATTGAAAGAAACCGTAGAATTTATTCGCAGTCGTTCAGACCTTAAACCTAGAATCGGAATAGTTTTAGGCTCGGGACTGGGTGCATTTGTCGAAAGAGTTAAGGTTGAACAGGCTTTTCCTTATGATGAGATTCCATCTTTCAATGCACCGACTGTTGAAGGACACCACGGAAGTTTAATCCTAGGCTCTATTGGAAATACAGACTTAGCCATTTTACAGGGACGAGTACATTACTACGAAGGACATGATATGTCTGATGTGGTTTTTCCAATTCGTACCCTTGCAATGCTTGGAACTGAAATCACGATGTTAACGAATTCTGCCGGCGGATTAGACCCAAATATGAAGCCGGGTGATTTTATGATCATCGAAGATCACATTAATCTAATGGGTGACAATCCTCTTAAGGGTCCAAATATTAAAAGCTTCGGCCCACGCTTTCCAGACATGACTGAAACCTATGAAAAAGCATTGGCCGAAAAAATGGAACAAGTTCTTTCATCACAAAATGCTCGATACTGGAAGGGAACTTACTGTGGTGTAAGCGGCCCAACATATGAAACTCCAGCCGAAGTTCGCTTTTTACAAATTATCGGTGGTAAAGCTGTTGGAATGAGCACGGTTCCTGAAGCCATAGCAGCAAATCATATGGGACAACGAGTTTGTGCTCTTAGCTGCGTAACTAATTTAGCTGCCGGCTTATCAGCTAATAAACTGACACATGATGAAGTCACAGAAAAAGCAAAAGAAGTCGAAAGCAGATTTTGTGACTTCTTAGAGAAATTTGTTCAAGAAATTTAAGACTAGCTTTAAATTAATTCGTCTCTTTCCGTTTTGTTTTTTTCAAAACTGAGAGTGTTCGGCAGTGTCCACACCTTAGAAAAACCCTGGACCTTTTGATGAGCTCTCGTAATGGAAGCCTCATCTCCTATTAGAGCAACACTATCATCCTGGGTCGCACTTCTAACAGTTGTGGATTTGATAAACCATTCAAGTTTCTTATGGTAGATTATGAATCCATCCATTGGTGATGAGGAATCAGACTCTTCGAAGCAAGCGTTCATAATTTCTAAAAACTCAAAGACTGTCGATTCGAATAGAAAACTCTGATGGGCTCCCAAAAAATATTTTTCTGTGGGGTCAAGTAAAGCTAAAAGTAGGCCTCGACCATGTTCAATAAATGAACTGTCCTCAATAGTAACAGTGAGCTTATCAATACCAGATTTAATATATTTCTTTTCCCAACCCTCATGGTACTTTTTTTCAAATCGGTCTATAAAGTTTTTAAAGGTTGTAGGGGAAACCTCTTGAAAAGAATTCTCAAAGCCTAATTTTTTTGATTCCTCTATTAAGAGATTGCTTTGCTGTCGACGAACTTCATTCATTTAGGTTGATTGACCCTTGAAAAATAAGACTGCTGCACTAAGAACGGCTAAACCGGCAGCAACTAGTTGCCAATTGTTTGTAGTCAATCCCTCGACAAACTTGTCCCATAGAAAACTTCCAACAATTTGAGCAGCAATCAAAATCACAAACACATTCAAAGCACCAATTTTTACGATCGCAAAAGGAACACCAATTACAAACACAAGACCAAGTAATCCGGAAGTAAAGTACCACCACTTGTATTGAACAAAACTCTGACGATCATCGAGAGCTTCCATTATTGGCATTGATGATTTTGCATAGAAATAAAATACAAGTGCTCCTACTAGAAACATGATTGCGTTTATAAGCACAGCGCCCGGAAGGCCCCAAGACATGCCAATCTGTTTATTGAGCCCTCCTTGAAGAACCGCAAATAAACCAATTAATAAAGTAAATAAAATCGTTCCAGCCATAATCTTTCCTATCTATGGCCTAATTAGATGGGAATCTTATGAAGGTGTAAAGAACTTATTGATTGCTGTAATCTATTACCTTGCAATTGGTGGCGGCCGAACACTTTCAACCATTCGCTCAAGCAGAATATCCCACTCTAGACGACGTGGGACCCCTTCAGGCATTCTAAATACTGGTCCATCCCATGTTCTAGAAGTTCTTCGAGCTTCAGTGATAAACATATTAAATCTTCCTGGATTATCACCGTTGCGGCTCAAAGTTGCCATCTCATCGTACCACTGCTGCATGGGAACTGGTCCGGAAAAGCGATCTGGATCAAGCATATACCAATTGCCATCTCGACCTCTTACTGACAGAGCGACATGGTAATCCCAATCATTCCCCTGTGGGCTTCTAAAATTTCCTCTAACCCAAACCTTCCTCATACTATTTTTTGAAAGCCCCATTTTTAAAGCTTCCATATAACCAACGGTAGCGCGAGGCGCGCAAAACCCAACACTTTGATAAGTACATGTCGTTCCAACTACATCATTGGTTCTTATTCGTTCAAACAATTCTTCTTGCTGCCTCGAAGTAAACGCGGGCTGCCTACCTGGAGCCGCTCTTGGTTGAGCCCGTCTAAATGCAGCCATTAATAAATTGTGTTCACGAGTGGCTTCTGCTGCGCTTGCTGGTAATCTGACCGAATGCAAATCACCCCGAGCAGAAAATATTCTCATCATCCTGCTGGTAGCTCTAGCAAGAATAGCAGCACTACCGGCACCCGCAGTCGCTACTCCGAAGATACCCATATTCCTTTCGGCACGAGCTCGATCCAACTGGTTGACCGAAGCTGTTCCGGCGATCACTCTTCCTTGAAGTTCGACAGCGTTATAGTGTTCGGAGATCGCAGTATAACCACTAATCCCAGCGCTAACAGCTAAACCAGCCACGCAACCAAGGCCGGCGGTCAGTAAACAAACTGCAGGAGTAGCCACGGCAACAGCCAGCATCAACATTCCTGCCGTAGCCTCTCGACTTCTTTCAGTTTCCCAATCTAGTTCTGCAACATGACAGTAACCAGGTTCACCTTCTAAAAGCTCTTCAACCACGGGTTTTAAATGAAGTAACTGTTTAAGATCTTCTCCTTCTAAGTTTCTAATACGCTCAATTTCAGAATTCATTTGAGTCTTCCATTGTCCTAGTGCTGCAGGCAAAGCTTGCTCAAATTCCGGGCTTTCTGGAGCGTGGCCAATATAGCTTAAATAGGGAGAGGTCATAATTATAGCATCGTAATCATTTCGAAAACCTTCGAGTCTTCTGGTTGATTGAAGAGAGTTGACTACAGCATCTCCATGGGACATGCGAAGTTGCATCTCACAAGTTTCATTTCTAAATTGACCATTTTCAATACACGGAAAATCTTCGTTTCTTTCTAAATAAGACAAAGAGGCATCTTCCGCATCAGATATAAAAGCACTTCTTGCTAATTGTCTCTCATAGTCGGTGAGAGGGGCGATACGTTGTCCAGTTACTCGGTGGCTCATTCTCCTGGTGTTAAACATTTCGCGCTCTTCAAAACGCTCCCAGTTAGTTGTAAAGCGGCCATGAAGTCTTGCTTCTGAAAGTGCTAATGCAACTCGAGCTCCTTGTGCTGCTTGTTTTGAGTAATTAGTAAAACTATCACGAATCTCTCCGCACTCGGGAACCGAGTTTTCACCAAAGCAAGTTTCCAACTGGTTAACCAATTCAACTTTTGCGCTTAGCTTTTCTTGGACTTTCTCTTTTAGCTTTGAATAAAAGTCGTCTTTCATAGACTCATGAAGAGCATCTTGGACTCGACCAAGTTGACCCTCCAACCCTGGCCTGGCAACACATTGGTTGCGCTCTATTAGCGTTGAATCACAATATTGAAGATGTGTATCCCCAGCCAATTCAGTGGGTTCAGAACTAACGGGAGTCTCCTCTGCATAAGCAGAGAAACTAAATTGAAATAGAATAGCTAAAACAGCTGCTGCTATTTTGAGGTCTATTTTCAAATTGAACTCTCTCGCTAGGGTCCTGATAAAATCAAAACCATTTCATATTATTACAAACGGTCGTTTCAGGACTAAAGTTTATAATATAGATAACTTTCGATATCGATCTGAAACAAAGTGATTCATATTGAATCAAATATGAAAGCTGACTTACTAAAACAACTCCTTATAGTCGAGTTTTGCCAGGTTTTATATCGCTCAACCGACGTCCAAAACCCTATGTCTAGAAATTCCTAAAAGTCTCAATCTGAAGCACTTTTCAGCCGATTGGACTAACCAGAACACACTGCTGAAGTGACAATATAACAAGGAACAGGATGTTCCTAACTAGGGGAGAAAGACATGGATGTCAGCGCATTATTGCGATGGGGGACTATTGTCCTTATTGCACTCACATTATCAGGATGTGGCGAAAGCGAAGTCGAGCCTCAAGAGAAATTACAAACACCAAGTGCCACGTGTAGCTCATTAGCCATTCAAAATAAATTCATTGTTCATTGGAAAGACGGTTCGATGTCTGTCGAACAAAGTGAAGACTCTGATGCCTTCGTAAAAGGTTTTATGACTGAGAACAACGAAGATATATCATGGGCTGAGCACGATTATATTGTGAAACAATATCGCCCAGTCACAAGCCCAATTGCATCGACAGTAAATGCCGAAGTCGGCTGGGGACAAGCCCGAGTACAAGTTCAAGATGTTTGGAATCAAGGAATCCGCGGACAAAATGTAATTGTAGCGGTGATTGATTCGGGTGTGGACATTAACCATCCACAACTCGTAAACCAGATTTATAAAAATCCAAACGAAAGTGAAAATGGAATTGATGACGACGGCAACGGCCTCATTGATGATGTTTATGGTTATGATTTTGAACGAAATCAACCCTATGTATCCGATGGAACAGGTCACGGCACCCATGTCTCAGGAATAGTTGCCGGCGATCACAGTGTTGGAAATATTAAAGGAATCGCACCAGATGCTAAAATTATCCCTCTTGATTTTATGAATTCAAAAGGAGAGGGCGCACTTTCAGACGCCGTTCGAGCGATGAATTATGCAGCCTCCATGGGAGCTACTGTAATTAATGCGAGCTGGGGTGGAGCTCCATGTTCTGATTCTCTTGCCTCTGCAATTAAGAGTTTAGAACGCCAAGGCGTAATGATTGTTGTTGCGTCAGGAAACAACGGACTCAATTTAGATGTGCGACCAGAGTTTCCAGCCGCTTACAACTTTAACAATCAAATCACAGTAGGAGCTTCAAGCCCCAACGATTTTACGGCAGATTTTTCGAACTATTCAAATCAACTGGTAGATATCGTAGCACCTGGAGTTTCAATTTACTCCACCTATACGATTCCAGGAGAACGCTATTTAGATGGAACATCTATGGCAGCTCCATTTGTTAGCGGGGCTGTTGCATTACTAAAAAGTCATCGACCACTGGCCACTCTACAGGAAATCAAGAGTGCCCTCCTGACAACGGTAGACGCGGGTCCTTACCCTGTGGCCACTAGAGGTCGACTCAATATCAAAAAGGCTATTGAAACCTTAGAGACATTGGTTCCATAGCCACGCGCTGTCCGGGTGATAGGTGTCCCCTACCTATCACCCTTTTTTATTTTTCTTGGGGTATTAATTTTCTAAAAGTTTATTGCGATGCTGCTCAGATCCTCTTGATCCGGTTCCAGAATTTCTCAGATCTTCTTCCATCCAGGTCAAGCCATCAGCTATGCAGGAATTTCTCACACGATGATTCGACCAAACTTCTTGAGCAACTGCTGTTTGAACGTCTTCAGGGAGTTCATTATATTGTAAAGCTCCCACAAATTCCGTTCTTATATCGCCACCAGAGTTTGGATCAACGTCTTCAAGGGGGCGATACTGGCCTATTGCGAAGTGATCTTTAGGATGGGTAACGTCCAAAAAGTTAGTGGCATTATTATCTAAGTAGCCGAGGAAGGCTCTAGAAACGGTTCCATCGGCATTGTAAATTTCAGGGGGCCCTCGAGTCGTATCAGTCCGGCTCTCTTCAACCTTTTTCTTAACGGCAGCCGCTATGGAGTAACAGTAGTAATATGTCGCCTCACCGAAGTCATAGATGAGATTTTCCTCTTCATCCATAGCCAGAGCACAATCGCCCACATAGTCTTTTACAAACTGCCTAAATCGCCTCTGAGATTGGGTGTTCTGATCTACTCTCGTGCGCTGGGGCCTCGCCAATGGCGTTCTACCCATGGCTCGTTGAGCATCTTCACCCATTCTTACAACTTTCATGGTTGCCTGTGGTAAACAGACCGAAAAAAGAACTAGGCTTCCAGCTCCCATGGCCAGATATAATAGTAAACGAGCCAATGGAGTCCAGGCCTCAGCTGTGGGTATAACAAGTGGTACAAGATCATTTAAGTTCTGCGAAACTTGAGTGGCTCGTAAGAAATTGGCATCAATACCTGCCTCGTGATTAAACTTAAAAACTTTACCATTAACCTTATAGGTATGAATTTGATTAAATCCACCCGGTTCAATACTGATGGGTTTTTCGCCTTTTTGAATGATCTGAAGCCTTCGACCATCAAAAACCAATCTAGGAAGTTTTTTAAACATCTTATTGGGAATTTTATTCATATATTTCTTAATAAGAGATTTAGTTTTGGCATTTTGGATATTTTCAACAACAGATAAAAAGTCTTTTTTCGAATTAATCCCTGATATAGTCGCGTGGAATTGACTCAAATTCTGAATTTGAATTCGGTCAACATTTAATGAGGGCATAAGCTGTGGTTTCGCAAAAACCGGCAACAATGTGAAATGAATCACAGAAATAAAAAGTATCACTCGCTTCATATCTATAAATATCGGAATTAAACAACGTAGACCTAATACTAAATTGTTTAAAGAACGTTTTGTAATAATACACTTTGACCTCATCTGAGCACTTAGAGATGATTAAAAGGTGGATAAATTGTTTTTCTGGGTATTATCAATCGGCACTGTTTTGGTGTCCCTCGGATATAGCTCCTATTTTCAAAGGCCCTATTTAGATACCAAGGAGTTTCTATTTTCTGTTCTGGGACTCCTAAGTATTATCGTGGTGTGCTCATACAAAAATGTTGTTGTGGTGCCAAAAGCTCTTAAAACCACACTATGGATTCTCCTGGGTCTCCTAATTTATTCTGGCAGTTTAATTATTTATTACGGAAAACCAGTTCCTTTTAATATATTTGCTAGTTTCTTCGAGCCTGTACTATTTGTTGGCTTATTCTATATCTTGTTTCGAAACCGAGAAAACCTTGAACGATTTTCAATTGCCCTTTGGGTTTCGTGTTTCTGCATCCTAGCAGTTGGCTCGTATTACTTTATGTTTGTTGAACTGGTAGATCTAAGGTCCTGGAACTATGTCCCCTTTTTTGGTAATACAAATATGGCTGCCCAGTATCTCGGCCTCTGCTTA
>CAZFYV010000108.1:0-10485 GCA_964523195.1 uncultured Pseudobdellovibrionaceae bacterium | reverse complement strand
TTTTCATCGGCATTGCCGTTTCAGTGATGTTGTACCTCAAGGGCCGCGTAACTGGGATTAGGGGAATTTTAAATGGAGTTCTTCAGCGAAGTCGGGGAGATATGAGTTGGAGACTCTATTTTATTGGCGGTCTTCTTTCTGGTGGACTAGTCCTTAAAGTCGTACAGCCGAGTGTTTATCAAAATTTGTTAGAAACAGAATTTTGGACGGTCATTGTGGCTGGGCTCTTGGTAGGTTTTGGCACTGTAATGGGGAGTGGTTGTACTAGTGGACATGGTGTCTGTGGAATTAGTCGACTTTCAAAACGGTCCATTTTAGCAACGATTACTTTTATGCTTGCAGGAATGCTTTCAGTGTTTTTCTTTAGACAGTTGGGAGTAATGCCATGATCTTAAAGCGTAACTTCTCTGCTGCTCTAGTGGGTTTTATTTTCGCGATAGGTCTCGGAGTTTCTGGAATGACCCAGCCACTCAAGGTAGTTGCCTTTTTAGATGTCACTGGGAATTGGGATCCGACCTTGGCTTTTGTAATGATTGGCGCGATTATGGTTCACTTTGTGACCTATAGATTAATTCTCAAGCGTGAAACGCCATTGTTTTCTAATGAGTTTAAGATTCCGAAACAAACAGTGATCAATCCTAAGCTGTTAGGTGGTGCATTTATCTTTGGAATGGGCTGGGCATTAGGTGGATTTTGCCCAGGACCGGCTTTAACCTCTGTTGCGAGTTTTGAGTTACGTCCTTTTGTTTTTGTTATAGCCATGATCATTGGAATGTTCTCTTTTAACGCTTTAATGTCCCTATTTAAAAAACAACATTAATATTCATATATTAGCTCTCTAAAAATTCGACGTTTCATTTTGATGCGTAGATTTTCTGTATGATATTTTTATATAGACACCGGAATACTTAGTTAACTATCTCATCTCTGAAATACTTGATTTAGAAGAAAATATTGTGGCCCTCTCCTTGCTCTAAAGACCATGGGGAACATTGGTTTTAGGTGTTGGGAGACAAACATGACTAGGTATTTTACACTCTTATTTCTATCATTTGTTCTAATACTATCGTTTCAAAATTGTGGAAATTTAGAAAGGCCCAAGGCCGAAATCACCCATAATTCAGTTTTCAAAGATAAGAAGGTGCAAATTGAAGGCACTGGATTCGTCAAGGCCTCTGTCAATCAAGATGAGGAAATCTCATATCCGGCTGGAACATCACTTTCTGTCGGTATTGATATGGTTTGCATCAGAAGTCTACTTGGGAATGAAGAACTCATGTCTCAGAAGCTTGTTGAAGGTATGGATTTACCTGAAGATTCAGAGATTGAATTTGTCACCTGGAATATGGAAAAGGATTACTCAAAAGAGGAGCTAGAAGATCTATCTAATAGTGATGATTGTATCTACAGTGTTTCGGATGAAGGTGAAGTCACATCTGGATATGTTGTTAATGATCCTCAATATAAAAATTTAGAACATTTAAGAAAAGTTGGTGCTAATCCTGCCTGGGATAAACTTTTCACGAAATCGACTAAAATTAAAGGTACCATTCGAGTTGCTGTCGTCGACTCTGGAATTGACTACAGACATGTGGAATTAAGAAATCAGGTTCTTAGAGACTCTAATGGAAGAGTTATAGGCTATGATTATGTCAATCGAGACTCTAATCCAATGGATGACTTAGGACATGGGACTCATGTTGCTGGAATCTTAGCAGCCCAAGGAAACAATAATACTGGAATAATAGGAGCCATGTTTAGAAATATTCGACTTATTCCTGTAAAAGTACTGAATAGCAATAATTTTGGAACATGGTCTAATATAGCTAACGGTATTCGGTACGCGGCTAACAAAGGCGCAAAAGTTATCAATGTAAGTATTTATGGCCGTGGAAGTTCAAAGACCGTAGAGGATGCTTTGAGATACGCTATCGGTAAAGGGGCTTTAGTTTTTGTTTGTGCCGGTAATGATAAGCTGAACATCGGATCAAATTTTACGACTCCAGCTTCTTATGGTTCAAAGTATGGAGGAGTTATCACAGTAGGTTCCTTTGATGCTGATGACTATCGTTTTAGTAGTTTCTCAAATTATAGTTCTTCCAAAGTCGAACTCGCAGCTCCTGGTCACTACCGAGCTAGGGGAGGTATCTATTCTACTATTTTGAACAACAGGTATCGTTACGCCTGGGGAACCTCCATGTCCACCCCGGTTGCGGCAGCGGCGGGAGCACTTTTAATGCAGTGGATGAGATCCAGAGGTTTGTCGATTTCTCCAAAAAGGGCTGAGGCTATTTTATTATGGGGTTCCAGGGCTCGAAATTCATTAACTAACAAAGTTAAAAATAAAAAAGCAGTAGATTTGAACTACCTAGCAGATAAGCTAAGAGGTTCCTATCAGAACCTTTATTTCTCTAAAGGTCAGACACTTATAGGAAATCGTTTTCCAAGTTCAAGAAGAGTTATGAGATCGGAATTTGGTAAGTATAAGGCAGCCACTGGATATAAAGCTTTTGCTCTAGCGAAAAACGGTTATGGATATGCAAGTTATGGTGGAACTAGTCTTTCCAAAAACGCGAGCTGGGCTGAGGCTAGAAAACGAGCTCTCGAAGCATGTCAGGTTGCTAGTAACAATCAGCCTTGCTCTATATGGGCTCAAGGAAATACGATCTATCAATCTAAAGCTGATTTTAATAAGAATATGAAAAGAACTCTTAGGCTTAATGGTGCAACATATTCGAACAAGATAGCTCCTTTTGTTAATGCAAAGATTCGTTCTTCTCAGTTGCCTGCGTATTCAGGGGCTAAGACAAATAAGTCTCTTGCCTTGGCTCTTGATGGAGGTGGTGGCTATGGTCACTCCTTTAGTAATACAAGTGCTGCAAGATCTAGAGCCATGTCTGAATGTAGAAGTAGAAATCCAGAGGGCTGTCTCATTTATGCCGTGAATGGAAAGGTCGTATTGACCACGTCTGCAATTAGAAGTTTCTTTAATAGTAAATATCGTGATTAGTAAAAAAAAGGGTGCGTAACTTAGCTACACACCCTGACTGTCATTACCTTTTAATAAGGTGCTCTATCTAAATTTAGTAGGGAGCTCTGTTTAGAGTTCCCATTATTCTTGGAGCCGCTACAGGATACCAATCTTGAAGTGTCGGCTGTACAGGAGCAAGAGGCTCACTTGGAATAGCGTTGAGCAACTCTTCTGCCTTGCTCTGCCAGTCCCGAAGTTCTCTGTTAAATCCACCAAAGATTCCACCACGAGGTCGTGTAACATAATGGTTGTTGTATGCTTCCACGGCTCTCTCGTATTTTCTTTTTTGAATATTATAAGTGGCCATGCCATTTCGATATCGACGAGTAGCATGGGGGTCTACACCATAACCAATAAGTTTGAACTCCAGAGATGCAGGATCTAAATATGGAAAGATCTTAGTTCGAGTTAAACGATCTTCAAGGATCGCAACTTGATCATTTTCCGACATTTGTCGTTCTCTGTAAGTGAGGTAATGCTTCTTGTACCAAGCATAGCGATTGGCTTTTCTGTAGTGGTTGTCAGTGTAGTAGTCGACATCCACATTGTATCCATCGACTTTATCAAATTGATCAATAACGACAAATGGAACTTGTTTTATTGCGTCTAGAGAGCTTGGAAGTAGAGCTCTTAACTCCATTGGCTCAGATCTAAAGCAAGCAGCACTGTTAGCCGTTCGAATGACTTCGAATCTATACCTGACATTTAAGCCTCTAGTTGGGTCGATCCCTTGATGTTGATCGAGATAGTTGTTGTCTCGCCAAAAATTTGGCATTTGTCCTTGATTGTCTGTTGGCTCAGAATATCTGATTGGTCCATGTACACCAGTTCCTCGTCCACCTGGATCAATCCAGAAAGCTGGGAATCCATCAAACAAGTCATCGGCTACGCGACCAGTTCGCACAGTTCTACCATTAACTTTGGTATATTCGTTGTGTTCACTGCGACGTTCATCCAAAGAAAAAGTGTAATAAGTTTTAGCTTGAGGAAAGACTTTGTTTAATGGCCGTACGAGACCGAACTTAGTGATTGTAATAGGATAAACAAAGTTGGCTTCTACCATTCTCTGTCCAGATCTTTGAACGACTTTTACATTCTGAGGAAAAAATAGTTCGAGTAAGGCAAGACCAGAGTTAAAGGTTCCGTCGTTCAAATCTCCAGCCACTCTTTCGACATTTACTTTATAATTATTGAGTCTATGGAGCTGAGGAATTTCTAAATAGTATTTGCTAGATGGAGATTGAACATGTCTATAGGTCGAAGACTGACTATCGTAGCTAACACCATAGTTGGCAAGAGTACTATCTATCGATCTTGAACGGTCCAATAAGTACTTGGGATACTGAGCGACTTCTTGTTCAGTCATTAACATATTCACTCGCATTGTGAAGCCCTGCTTAGAGATCACAACTTTAACTCGAGCCGGGTCATTCATCCTTGGAGCATAACCGATATACAACCAGTTTGCGGTCATCATTGGTTGCTCTTGATAAACATAGACCTGATGTAAGAGATCATCTTGACCTGAAGATATGTAGTTTTTCAAATCTTTAGGTGCAACAGGCAATGCTATTGCGACTGACGTACCTAATAAGGCAACTATAACAATAAATAACCTTCGCAGATTAAATGTGCTCACGGATTCCTCCCTCTTCCCTCAAACAACTAAGGGTTTACAAAACAGCTACTCAAAGCGCTAGCTTATTTCCTCACCCTATAAAAAATTAAGGGTTCCAGGGGTTTAGCGCAATGCATTAACTTGATATAAGGTGGTAGATCTTTCAGATAACCCCCTTACTTTTTTCACTCGTGGGATTTTTATAGACTCCCTAAGGTCATAAGAAAAGTTAGATTTTTTCTAGCGCTTTTTTTTCATGATGGTTTAACAAAGTTTGTGAATGACTAAGTTCTATACCTTAGTTTTTCTAAGGTCTTTTTTTGCTCTCTTCTTCGGAAGTTTTCTATCTAGATAAGATTTCAGACAAGTCTAACATAAGCCTCGAAACGCTCGGGTGATGTGGTTAGGGACATCACTTTTAGAGTCACGGTTAAATACATATTTTCGGGGGTTAGTATGGGCTACTCAAGGTTGCTCGTTGCATTGGTGTCAGTGATTATGACATGGTCATTTGCAACGGAAAAAGTGGAAGCGAATGAGATTGGTGATATCTCAAGTAACATTTTTCTATGGTCGAATAGTGATGGGTTCAAGCCATCAGAAAACTGTTCGGTAGCCGTAGATGGAGAGCATCCTTTTGGTGTCTCAAAGTTCTATTCTTCTAGAGGAAAAAAACAGAATTACGAATTTTTACGATCCTCTCGTGGAAAAAAGCAATTCAATCTAGCGAACTTTTCACTGTTAAGAATCAAATCTGAGGCCAATAGTAAGAGTCGAGTTCAAGTCGAGGTTGTAGCAGGGTCTTCGACACCTGGTTTTAGATATAACTCATTTTCTGCTCGAAGAAATTATGGGTCTCAATACGCTCCCACTCGAAATTCTCGACAAAAACTATTCATTTTTGATAAGTCGGTTGAGCCTGTTAAAGAATATGTATTTACGATTAAGAATCGTGATTTAGATACTTCAATTGGCGCTCTGAAATCAATAGATGGAATGATACTTCAGAGCTTCTTAGATGAAGAATCAGACGACTATCTTAAATTGGAGTGTGCTGATAACAAAGATTACTTCATCTACAATGTTTATAAAAATAATGGTGGTAACCTCGAATTTGTTACCAGAGTCGCTGTTTACAGTGATGAAACCAAAATCTTTTCAAATTTTGTAGGTCAGCCTCTCGAGGATTTTGAAAAACAGTTCGAAAAGGCTCCAGAGGCGCCAGATGTAAAAGTTGATGAAACTCCTTCTGGTAACACCCCTTCGACCACAAATGAGGCCATAGATATCCACGCTACTCCTCAAAATGAAGAAGACTCAGCAGGCGAGGTCACGGCCCAGGAGCCAGGACTCGATATTAAGAGAGTCCCAATCCCTGTCCCTCGACCAGATTTTCCTGGCGATAGCCCATCATCTACTGATGAAGATACTGAAACTCCAACTACTGTTGATGATCTTATTGATCACCTACAGGGGAACGATGAACAAGATGATGTTGAAGATAGTGATCAACAGGACGAATCAGGTGATGAGCCAAGTGTTTCTCAAAGTGTTGACCCTGTCGCTCTACCAATGCCTTTGTGGAAGGGCACAAAATGGAATACGACTTCTAATCAATACAGTTGTGTTGTGAACTCTACAACTCACCTATCAACAATCAGATTGTCTGGATCGACGCCTATGGGGCGAGAGTTGTTTGAAAATTTAAGATCAAGGCAAAAGAAAGTACTTTCTAAGATTCCTGTGTTCTCAATTGTGAGATTGCAAAAAGATATGGCGAGTTTAAGTCGATATGAAGGTGTTAAGGTATTATCTTTATCGACTAATTCAAAGACTGACCCCAATAGTATGTCTAAGATAGGCGATCGAGCTTATATCCATGAAGATAGTTTGTTTACGATGGATATGGGTGCTTTTGAAATTCTAGAGCAAACACCAACGCGAACAATGCCAGGTGTTTCTGGTGAGATCGCGGGTAAGTTCGCAGTTTTAGCTAAGTCTTCAACGGGTCCTAAGCTCTTAAACTGTGAAAATTTTGAGACTAAAGAAAAGACAAATCATTTGGTCTTTACTCTCAAAGATTCCGACAAAAAGTCGCTCACTGAGTTCGCGGTAGAAATTGAGTCTTTAGGAGAGTTCTTCTCCCACTCTCGTGGTATGCCGATTGAACAAATTGGGGAGAAAGAAGACGCCTGGGCAAATAATAGTGAGAAGTGGTTGCCAAAGAGTACAGTTTCTCAAGGACTTGGCCGCTATACTAGGTCTTCGTTGCCAAAGAAAATTTCCGATGGTGCTTACTGGTTTGTTAACTCGAAAAAGCGAGCATTGTGCCGAGCTCGCGGTGGGAGCTATTGCTCTAGAACTGGATATTGTTTGAGAGGAGTTAAATGGGCTCTTCTCAAAGCAGGGGTTTTCTCTGGCTATCCTGGTGGAGTATCGGCCTATGCATTTGGACCTACTATGCGCGGTAGAGGTATGAAAGATATCTATAAAGATGCTAAGCATCGCAATAAGATAAAAGCCAGTATGGGTAATGTTCCAAAAGGATGTGTTGCCGTCTACTCACCAACAAGAAAAGCTCGTAATAGATGTGCGTGGAAGAGAAAACGCGGTAGAAAGTGTGGTGGAGATAAGCACGGTCATATCGAAATCCATACAACTAGAAATCAGTTTGTGAGTGATTTCATCCAGCGTGCTTCAATGAGATCTATGAATGGTGCATACAGATATATCACCGGTGTTTACTGTAAATATTAGTTGTAATGTTTTGGAAATTGGCTTTGAATCCAGCCTTTAAAAGTGAGGATATATGAAATCTATACTTAAAAAAGTAGCCCTGTTTGTTTTGTTTCTATTGTGTATAGAATTCGGAATTCAAAGCCTTTCCAGCTTTACTGGTCATGCTAACCCGTCGAGCGATGCTGATTCCAAGGGCCTAGTTTATTACCTGGGCCAATTTATGTCCGAAGACATCGAATCTCCTAAAGACATTTATGGTAAAGAATTAGAGAGGGACCCGGCTGCCTATGAAAAAGAAGTCATGGGTGGTTATGAGAACTACGATATCCATGGTGAAGACTCTGCCTTGGCTGAGGCTCTCGAGATTTATAAATTCCATGATGAGTTTGTGGATCGAATCATTGAAGAAGGTTACACACCTACTCAGGCTGAAGTTAATAAGTTTGTGGAAGATATGTTCAGAGCCTATGTCATTGATCACTCCGAAACGGCGCCTGAGACTCTGAGTTACCTAGCTGTGGCATTCCCTGATATGGTTCAAAAGACTCTGGTAGATCTAGAAGATGGTAGTACTGATATGGCAGAGTTTAAGAGTTTGCTCTTGAAAATGCTCCAGCCTGTGGATAGTGCTGATTAATCATTATACTACGCATTACTTTATCACTCCTATTCCATTAATATTGCAAAGGTATTCTTTTTAGGAATATTAATATATTGATTTTGCATTTGTGCGTTTCCCAGCGAATCAGCTAGATGAGAATATAAATCGCTGATTACAGGGAGTGATAATGAGAACTTTTATTAAATCATTTATTTTTATTGTAACATTGAGTCTCGGCTCTAGCGCCTTTGCACAGATGCAAACCTATCGTGTGGTATTCGAATCGAATTGGAATGCAATGGATCATCTAGGTGCTCCACGTAATGCCCACTTTTCTCCAATTGTGGCTGTGACACATAATAGTGCCTACGATCTCTTGCCACTAGGTGGCTTGGCCAATATGGCGCTGGAACTTGTAGCTGAGTTGGGTCGCACTGAATTGATCAACGATGAGATCATGGGTCAAATTCAAATGGGCAATGTGCTGGATGCAAAGAACACGGAAAATATGTTTATTCGCAATCAGGTGAGACAGGAATTTATGGTCACTGTATCGATGGCCCATCCAAATTTGTCATTTGTTACTATGATTGCACCAAGCCCAGATTGGATCGTTGGGGTCCGCAACCTTAAGTTGTTTGATAACCAGCAAGGATTTTTTATGGGGCAAGTCATGAGAATGCCTTTATATGCGATGGATGGCGGAACTGAGTCTGGAGATATGGGTGGTAACTTTAGTATTAATAATCCGCCAACAGTTCCGCAAACACCAATTAAGCGTTTGCGTGGACCTGGCTTTGAAGTTCCATTCGCATTTGTATCAATCGAACCTGTTTTATAAATGGAGACGACATTGAAACTTAGAGATCACTTAGGAAAGTTAGAATATTTTTGTGCTGTGGTGGAGACGGGTTCTCTTAAAAAAGCGAGTCAGAAAGCCCTTGTGGGGCAGCCGCAGCTTTCTAAAGTGATTCAACAGTTAGAACATTCACTGGGGGCCGAGTTATTCATTCGGTCCCACAGGGGTGTCAAGCTGACGTCTTCGGGGCAGCAACTCTATGACTTCGCTTTAGACGTGCTTAATAAGTCCGATGAAGTAGAATTGGATCTAAAGGCTTCGGACCTTGCTTTGTCAGGTAGAATTCGATTTGGAACCTACGATAGTATTTCGAGGTATTTCTTTCCAGACTTTTTAAAGTATATTAAAAAAGTTGCGCCAAAGCTTAATGTTGATCTTGAGACAGGCCGTAGTGAGAAAATCCGAAAGCGAGTTTTGTCTGGAGATATAGATATCGCAGTCATAGTAGGTCAGCTGACTGAATCTCGAAAAATGAAGTCAGAGGTCATCTACAGTGATTCTTTTGGTCTTTATCAGGCCTCGGGTTTAGATGATTATTTTTCTGATCATTTAATATATTTTCCATCGACAGATGATCACAGTGTCTTTGAAAAAGTAATGCGAACTTATAAATTTAAAAATAAAATCGTATGCGATAATTTAGAGACTGTGAAATCTTTAACCGAAGAGGGTATTGGCGTTGGCCTTATTCCACACCGTGTGGCTAGGGAGAGTTTAGTTTCACGAAAAATCAATGCTTTTGATCACCCTAAGTTAACAAAGAACAGTCTAGACACTCACAGCATTATTTTGTGTCATCAGAATTTCTCAGAAACCAGTCCCCAAGCTTATCTAGTATCTGAGTTAAAGCGATTCTTGCAAATTTGGTCTAAGAATTGATCGTAGTGAACCTTCGATGCATTTAGGGACTATTGTTCGAAGGTCCCTACAAATCCAGCTTTTGAAAGAATGATGTTGCTGTAAGTGGCTTCAAAAGTGGCTGAGTTCATATTGTTAATCGCAGCTCCAATTGGTGATTGAAGTGCATATACAGTATATCTATAAGTATGGGACCCCGATCCCGTTGCTGGACATGGTCCACCCCAACCCAAATCTCCATACCCGTTGTTTCCAGGAATTCCCTCAGCAAAGGTGACAACACCTCCAACTGCTGCGGTTTCTGGAATTGAATCTGAAGTTCCTGGAATATCGACAATATTCAAATGTACAAAATTAAAGTTGTTTAAGTCTTCTACGATAACTGCGTAGTACTTCGTTCCCCATGGAACATTTTGCCAGTTCACAGCAGGCATATTGTTGTTTCCAGTACATTCACCTGAGCGTGCTCCCGAGAATTGTGGCGGAATTGCAGACCCTGTTGCAAAGCTAGAGGAGAAGGCGCTAAAAGGTGCTTTTAGTGTTCCTGTCATAAGTGTTTCATCATCATTGGAGTTTGGCTCAAAAATTCCTAGGCAAGGAACATCACAAACAAATCGGGTCCCTGCAGGAATACTCGAAACATTATAAGTCATTGCATAAGGAGAAAGAGCATTAACTCCACCTGGACGATCCAAGTCAATCGTGGCAATAACAGTGTTGGTATTGTCTATGACCTTCACTTTACCAGCTTGGAAAGAAGCGAGTGAAACATAATCTCC
>CAZFYV010000107.1:3662-10502 GCA_964523195.1 uncultured Pseudobdellovibrionaceae bacterium | reverse complement strand
CGTTGTTTTTTTCCCCTGGGTCTAATAGAGTCTTGGGTGTTCAAGAACTTCTAAACTGGAGAGGAGGCGGGCTTGACTAATATACTTATCCTACTACTCTCAATCTTCTTTTCTGTGGTGAGTATCGTTGGTTGCGGAAACGCCTACCATGCGCAAGACTCTGAAGCCCCCAACCAAACCACTACCGAAATACCTGCTGACATAGAAGACAAGGTTCAAAATTGTATCGAGATAAAAGAAATCTTTGAGAATGATGTCGTACCTTCTATCCAACAAAATTGCGCTGGATGCCACGGAGGAGACCAAGCTCCTTTCTTCGCAGTTAAGGACTTTGATTTAAGCTTCAAAAGGTCCCTTGGACTAATGAACTTTATCAACCCTGAAAATTCGCTGATTTTAAAACAATCAAAAAACAACCATTGCGGACGCTCGGGCTGTCGAGGGGAAAAACCTGAACTCGAGCAAGGGATTCGTGACCTCGCTGAGGAGATAAAACTTTGCCAGACGCGAACTCGAGATGATGGAGATGACGAGCCTAAAACTCCACAGATAGCTTTCGATGCTGGCCAAAAATATTTTGAACAGGAAGTTATTCCCACACTCAATAACTACTGCAAAACCTGCCATGGACGCGAAAATTCATGGAGAGGGTCATTTCAAGATAAAGCGATCTCTTACATCTTCAAGGCTCCCCAATACATGAAGGGTACTCCAGAAGAAATTTACGAATCCACAAAGAGACTTCTTTCTCTAGAAAGAGAATCATTTTATGGCGCACCACTTTTTATGGCCGCTATCTTTCTTCACTACAGTAATGGAACATGCAAAGACCAACCAAGTTTAGAACAGGAAGACCAATCACCTTGTTTAGAAATTAAAACCTGGTGGGAGATTGAAAAATCAATTCTAGAATCTCAAACGATCGGCCTATAGGCACTCCAATTGCAATTTTATACCTGAGACGGCGAAAAAAAAGAATTCTGAGTCAGAACTTCTCAGAATATCAATTTGAGCTGTGATATTGCGGGTATTATTACCCCACAAAGGAGTCCAAAATGCTTGAGTACAGAGAAGACCCAATTAATAAAATCGTAGAATTGAACATCGATGGTTTTGTACCGAGAGATGATTTCAATGAAGTTATTAAAGCTCTCGAACTTCGAATAAAAGAGTGGGGCAAACTAAAGCTTATAAAAATAGTACACGATTTTGATGGCTTTGACCCAAGGATTTTGGTCGACGATATAAAGTTTGGTCTCAACCATTACAAAGACTTTTCCCATGTAGCACTCGTTTCAGACAAGAAGTGGGCGCAAAAACTCGCTGAAGTCTTTGCTCCACTTTACCCATGTCCGATTAAGCTCTTTGAAGAGGACGACTTAGACGACGCACGAGAATGGCTAAAATCGATGAATCCGCCGAAAGACAAGAGTCTATAGCTTTACGATTTGGCTAAGGAATTTTTTGTCTTTTACTTTGGGTTGAGTGAGATCTAAGAGATCGGTGCACCTATTACGCCCACAAACAAGTGGTTCTAGATTTTTTAATTCAGAAGACGATAGGTCTAATATATGCCCGAGACTTCCTCCTTGATGGCAATTAGACCTAAACACTTTGCCCTCTCCATCAATTTTGAAATAATTTTGACCCACAAAACAAAGCCATCCTTTGATTTGATTCATTTGATGCATATTTATTCCATCAAAGCTCATATAATCTTCTTTTCCATCGCCATCTAATACTCGAAGATTCTTCTTTACACCTTGCTCTCTACTCTTTAACCAACCTATCTCTTCTTTGCTATATTCAACTCTTCTTCCATTGTCTTCAGAAACTGAACCAGTTGAATCAAGGTCTTTACTACTCAAAAAGTACTCAGTCTTAAATCGAGGATTCGACTTATCAATACCTTTTTTCCAAACCCATTTCCAACCATCCTCTTTATCAAATCGCTTAAAACCTTTGATAAAATCTCTGTTAGACATTCGAGTCTTTCTAAATTCTAATTTTGCATTCGTTCCCTGAAGCATTTTTTCTAAAGATTCAGCTAAAGGTATCGACTCTGGAATTACCATCATTCGAATATAAAAAGTTCGGTGATCACTCTCAGGCAAGGTTTCATTTATTTTTTCTATCTCACATTGAAACCTTAATAATTTATCAGCTAATTGATCAAGTTTTGTATGTACAAACTCAAAATGAATACTTGCCACAAAATGATCAGCATAAGGCACCAGTTCAACCAAGTTTTCGAGAGGACGACTAAAGTTACTTACAATGCTCGTTTTAACTGCCCCTGAAGCACCTTGTTTTTTTTCATCCAAATATTTTAGCAAGGGTAACAAACTTTTCTGAACCGTGGGTTCGCCACCAACTAAATTGACATTGAGGTTCCTTTTTTCAGCCACTTCAAAAATTTTATCAAGTACCTGCTTGCCTTCTGTTTCAGATATTTGCGGCCCCCACTGATCGTGAATATTTACACCACAATAGGTACAGGAATAGTTGCAGAGCTTACTGAGATACCAGTCGACGATTAACCCTTGATGAACTTCAGGTCTTCCTTGAATTAAAACTAAGCTCTTACCGGATTCACTCGCGTCGTTCAATACTTCCCTCTTAGGTGTTTATACAAAGTCTTGCGAGTCTCAAGGCGATTGTCTAGGAAAAATCGTTTTCCAATTATGGCATTTTGATAATAAGGTCTAGTCATTTGCGCCAATTCAATTAAAATAGTGGAGATGGACAAAAAAAAGCCAAATACAAATTGTCTACTCGCCCAGGCTCAATATGCTTCCACAGTTACTGGCGGAGCTAGAATTTGTTGTTTGGGCAAGGTTTTACTCGATGATGCCGGCAGGCCTCTACGCGTTTTCGATAAGGACTTCAAATCAAAATACAATTCTCACCCTGTTGTTCGCAGAGTACGCCGGAATTTAGAAGAGGGTGTTAGAGACCGCTATTGTATGACCTGCTGGAAGACAGAGGACTCGGGAGCAACTAGCTTAAGACAAGAATTTCAAAAAGACTTAGAAGACCATGACTATAATAGCCTCGACCCCGAGGATCGTATTCGAAGAGTCGACTTAAGGTTTGGCAACAAATGTAATTTTATATGTGCCATGTGCAATCCTTGGATTTCAAGCTCATGGCACAACTTGTTTGAAGATCAGTTTGCAAACAGTACAAATGTAAATGAATTTCCCGATTACAGCTCCCTTCAAGAAAGCCTTAAGAAACCTGGCGGATCTCTTTTTAATTGGGCGGAAAAACCTGAGTTCTGGGACAACCTTTTTGAAAGCTCAAAAGATTTAAACTTTATCCACTTTGGTGGAGGAGAACCTCTACTAAGCGACTATCTGGCAGGGTTTCTAGAAAAGCTCAAACAAGCTAACAGAACTTCTATTAACCTTTCGTTTGTTACAAATTTTTCCATTTTAAAACCCGAAATACTAGAGCAACTTAAACATTTTGAAATGGTCTTATTTACAATCAGTATTGATGGAATAGAAGACGTTTCCGAGTTCATTCGTTTTCCATTTAAATGGAAGAAGTTTCTTTCGAACTTAGAACTCCTGAAGAACCATCATCCGAACATAACAATTGCTTTCGAATCAACTCTTTCTATTCTTAATGTCTTACAGTTACCAGACCTTTTATTATGGTTTGATGATTTTTATCAAAAACTAAATAGTCAAAATGGCCTCTCGAACAGAACTATGCACCATACTCTTGAGAACTTGGCTCAGATTCATTTTGTCCACAAACCCAAGAGTCTTAGTATCGAAGCGATAAGCCCAGATAAAAAATCAGCTTTGACCACAACACTCAAAAATCAACTAAAGGAAATGGAACCAAAAATTCACGATAAACGTTTTGCGACTTCATTTAAAAATGTCATCTCCTATATTGAAAACCTGGAGTTTGGAAATGACGGATACCCTGCTGAATATATTGAAAAAATAGCAACAACCAGAAAGGTTCCCCAGAAAATTAAGGATGACCTTAACTTTCTGGGAATTACACTTAATTAGTCATTCACTCGGCTTTGGATAGCTGGTGTATAGTCAAAGAATGAAGCTTCACAACTAGTTGCAAAATTAGCAGGCACAACGGTCAATGCTCCTGGATTCTTTCTCTCATAGAGATCTCTGCTAAACTCAAAACTCTCGCCCATCAAGTCGCGAACATCCATTCCTGGTTTGATAGGTACAAACTTCTCTCGTTTCAGCAAAGACTTTGCCCATTCCGTTCTGTTTCGCCACTTTACGATTCCTTCATTCTCTGTAGCAAAAGAATCAACATACGCGTTGATCTTATCAGTAACTTGTTCTTCCAAAATTTGACTAGGAGACTTCACTCCTTTTGGAATGTAAGGTTCATATTGCATTAACTGGATAATTGCTCTCGGAAAGTCAAAATAGGCTTCACTAACTTCAAGAGATGATTTTAAGTCTTCCGTAGAAACAGCCTTCTTAAGTTCCTTCTCATCGAATCCTGATTCGTAGATAGCAGAAATCAAACCATAGTAAGCCATAGCCTTCGTTAGAGTTGTACTCGGAAAATACCTTCGGATTAATTTTTTAAATCGAAGCTTAGTTGCATCGTCCATATTGAACATTTCTGCTACTTTGTTATCAAACCAGAAATTCGGTCCAGCATTCGCATAAATTTGAGCAAGTGCGAAAAGATCAATAACGTTTGAGCGTTCTTGTTTAGTTATTTTAGTTAACTGCCCCATATCAATTACACCGTATTGAATCGGCTCTAAAACAAGGTGATTCTGTCCATCATAATTCTTCACCCAAATTCGATAGTTTCCTGCATGTCGATCCGGATCGTACTCGATTTCATCTTTATCACCAAAGAGAATACCAGCTTCCATTTCAAGAATTTTCTTTGAAACGAGAGGTTTTACTTCTTCCGGAAGCTTATGAAAGGATTCTCCCTCTGCGAAATGAGAAAGAATAAGTCTTCCGCCTGTTTTAGGAAAAAGAAGTTCTTCTGGAACTAGAACCTTTGATTCTGGGTCGTCTAGATTTATATATATAAATTCACGAGCCCTTTTAGAGTTCTTAACCTCATTATTGGTCTTTAATTCGCGCTCTACTCCAATGCGAGCAGTATCTACGATCGCTCTCAAAATTGCAAATTCAGGCCCCGAGTTATCTATAAGGTATTTCACCATCTGATTTAAAACTGGGTACCTATTTCTTGTAAAATCGGCTGCACCTTTTCTGAGAATCTTTAAGATAACATCCGAATTTTCTGATCCCTCCGCCATCTTTGCTGGAATCCACAATGCCTTAATGGCCCATTTAAGTGATGCTCCACCTTTAAAATCGTGAAGTTCAAATGGGAACTTACCATCGGCTCTTAAAATGGATCTCAGTTCGCGATATTGCTCTTCTCTTTCAAGTAAACCAGTATTGTCCTGAGTCTCCATTAACTCAACCGCGTCTTCATAGTCCAAGACTTGAAGAGCTACAATCTGTTGAGCAATTTTTGATCCTATCGGTCCAAATCCTTGCTCCAATACGATTCTTAAAGTTTTTCCGACAGAACCCTTTTTGCCTTTTTCTACAGCCAATATATTCCCGAATATATTTGGCTGTAAGGATGGAATCGCACTTTCTTTTAGCGCAACTAATCCAGCTGTCAAAATTGCTCGAGTCACCTTTGTGTTCTCATCATTTCCATCACCTATGATTTCATTAACGATTTTTTTAGGATACTCATCATCTACAGATTTACGGTTATTGGACAGAAACGTTTCTTTCATAAAAAGAGTCATTAATCCAATCTTGTATTCAGTTGGAAGATTTTGGTAAATGTGCCTAATTCGCTCTGGTCCTATATTTTCAAACTCCGCTTGAAGATAAGGTGAAGCTTCCTTCCTATCACCACGAAGGAACCTTAAGAATTGAAATTGCTCTTCAGGCTCCCAGCCCTCGACTCTCTTAATGAGTTCGTCCAAAATATTTACATTGAGGTCATTGGTAGATGAAGCACTTTTTCCTGCTGTAATTGCTTCTTCGACAGCCTCTTCAGCTAACTCTTCTTCAGACTTTTGAGAAGTGAAACCTTTTTGACTTTGAATGAATGTACTCTCTTGCTGATTACTCATGATATCCACCGAAAGATTTTCTAAAAACCCTTCATACCTCAAACCTCTATCAGGCATCTTGTTCTGAAGTGTCTCAACAACCTGTTGCAAGAGCTGGTATCTTGTATCTACGTCAGACTCTTCCATCAATTGCTGATAGGCTTTTGTTTCCCTAACATAATCCATTGCAAACTCGTCTCGAGTTCTCGTATCAAAAATTCTATCTTGATCGATCGCGATATCAAGAATCTGATCGCGAGATTTATCGTCGGCGACCTCTAAAAGTTCATCCAGAATTCCATCTGTGAATGTCGTAACTCCTCGATTGGTTAAGGCTTTCCACAACTCAAACTTCTCATTGAGATCCGTAGGATAGGAGCCCGTTGAATTTAGCATTCCGATAAGTCGTCCATGGGCTTTTTCTGAAAATGCCGGAGGATAAATCCAGCTTCCTTTATTCGCTCTCGGATTAGCTGCTTTATCTCTTAAGAGTTTTAAGAAAGGTCTTTCAAGAGGTTTCCACTTCTCTTCATCGGTATAGTCAAAATCCGTAGCTGGCCAATAAAAGTCCTGGGCAAGAAAGTCCATAACATCAGCGAGAGAATTAAATAACTTTGGACGCGTGATAACTTCGTCGTGCATGAGCTCGTCAAAATAACTTGGGTCTCCACCGGTTTGTTTAAATTTGGCTTTGATGTAGTTTGAAAAACCTCTAACAGTGGGACTCTTTTCGA
>CAZFYV010000107.1:0-3652 GCA_964523195.1 uncultured Pseudobdellovibrionaceae bacterium | reverse complement strand
TGTAATTCTCCGCTTTCAAATTGAGTGCGTAAAACTTCTCTTTCCACCAAAGAATGCTCCAACACGGTCAGCAAAATCCATTCGATAATCACCAAATTCGTATTGACTTCGCATAGATGCCCAGCTTGCGCGCTGATCAGCGTTCAAATTTCTTACGATAATATGTTCAGCTGCCCTGGCATCAATCAAGCCTTTTTGGGAGATTGTCTTAATCGTATTAAATATTGAATCTCTGTCTTGTACCGTCGCTTCGGTGCTAATGATGTAATTTGCTAATCGAGAACCAAATGTCTTATAGAGTCCAACCAGGTAATCCAATTTTTCATACCTGACTAAAGTGTCAAAGATTTCTACTAGTCTCTTTCCATCAAAATTTTCAGACATTTTTTCAAGGTCATAAAACATTTTAGACCACAAAAATATTCCATCACGTTCAGTTGGCTTTCGAACCGCATCAGCATTTTCGATCAAATAACTGTTCGATAACAATCCTGAATACCATGTGGCTAACGATTTTCTGAGCTCAGAGTTTCCAACCACTTCTGCCATTAGATTTGAAGTTATCAAATATGTGCTTCCTGTTTTAAATCTTGATGCAAATGTAATGTTTTCTATAAATGCTCTCATAGAAGATCTATCATTAACTGAACTGAGCTGAGACCTAAATTCATTTGAACTATTAAGATAATTAAAAACTATCCTTAGATAGTAAAGATAGGTGTCATTGGAGTCGGATGAAAAGCCACCTTTAGTCAATAACTCCTGAAGAGAATAGATATCTTCAATGGACTTGATCTTAAAACTGCTCGGATCTCCGGAAGTCGAGTTTGCCGCCAACCTATCCAAGATAGCTTGTAAATAACCCCTAGGTTGAATGCTTCTAGTTTCGAACTCTTCAACCCAAAACCTGAGACCTTCCGATACTGTCTGTTTTTCATCAACAATAGCTCGTCCGACTTTGTTTTTAAATCCTCGCAATTGCTCTTTATTAAAAAAAGCATAAGGACGCTTTAAATCGACTAAGTTAAGAATAGGGTTTGTAGAACTCTGGTGATAGAGCATGGCCTGCTGAGGGAAAGATAAACGTGCCACCAGACTACGTATCGACTTATCTGACATGAACCTTCCCTTTACCATATATTTAGACATTCTATTCGAATGGTACAAAAATCTATTTATATTCTCTGAAGATTGACTATTACCGGTGCCAGTCTCCGTATTCAAGATATCAAAAGCCCACTGTCTAAAAAGATAAGCCACATAGTCAGCGTCAAAAGCATTATGCTCTAAGTATTTATAACCATCGAGTATACGATCATCATACTTTTCCGGTTTGTACCTCATACTATGGGCTACAAACCCTAGCTCAAGAGGAGAACTCACTTCTGAACTCATAGAGTCTAAGCTATAATTCATCTTATAATAGCCTGAATCCCTAGCAATTTCGTAGAACTCTTCAAAGAGATCCATGGTCCTTTGATCGATATGATTCTTTTTAACATCGGTAAGCCTACTTATTTTTAGAAAGTCGTTATACTTTTCAACGAGGTCAGCAGGAATCTTTCGCCCTTTATACTCCTGGATGAGGATACTTGTGATTTTCTTAATCGTATCTAGTGTTAAAGGCTTTCTCGAATCTTCGCCGGAGATTTCTATCAAACTTTTGAAATCTGCATAGGTATTTACCACATCGGGGCGATTAAGACCCGAAACCTGAGACAATATAACCTGAGACGACATTCCGCGAGGGTCTACTTCGGTTTTCAAATAGTCTCTAACACCATCGTAAGACTTTTTTGCTCTAAGTAGTATTGATGCTACATCTGAGTGACTCTTTTGAAGATGTTTGGAATTGGAGTCAAATTTCTGATAACCGACATAGAGCGCTATTTTTTCTTCTGGAGTTAGGTGCCTAAGAATATTGTACCTAAGTTTAACAAAGTTGTTTGCGTAACCATTTCTTTGAATTTGTTCTGCTGCAATTTTGGTCGCCAGCTCCCTGTACTCACCAGCCTCTTTTGAAAGTGCTAGCTTTAGAATACCTATAAAGTGTTTTTTACGAACAACCTTAGCAGTCCTATCTAGCTCCATAGATTCTAAGCTACGAATCATTCCCAAAAGGTCTGCTGTGCGTCCTTCACTAGAGGCAATATTTAGTTCCTGAAAAAAGCGGCTTCTAGCAACAAGATGATCGCTAGAATAATCTGTATTATATATTTCTGGATAAATACTTTTTACCGATTCCCCTAATTCATTGAGAGCCATTTGCATTTTTAAAGTATCCAACAAGGAAATATTATTCATTTTAAATTTATCGCTATTCAAGTAATCAATAGCTTCTTCCTTTGACATGACTTTGGCTTTAATAACTCTAGAGAGTTGTTTTATGAGTTGTACATAGTAGGTTTTCATGGACCTTGATGTTAAACCAATGGTGGAAAGTTCAGCTGGCAAAGATTCCTCATCTGCCACAGGTTTTGGAAGATTCTTACGCTTAGGAGTATCCTGATGTAATTGAGCATAATCTCTCGAAGACCCTATGAGTGTCCTCAAATCTTCACGATTGATCTGACTTGGGTCTTTGTGCCCAATCGTTCTAAGTAAGCGAAGTTCTCGGCGACGTTGTCTACTGATTTGAGCATGTTTTTGCCAAGCCGCTTGAGCGACTTGAGTTTTGGAAGACCCGTAATCAACGATCGCAACACCGGTTCTCTTAGTACCCTCGATCATTCTTATGCGAGCTCTATTACCACTCTCTAACATTCTAACACCGGTATTTCGGGTACCTACTGCTAAGCGATGAATTCCGCGACCGCCGGCTTGTATCAAGTGTCCAGCTCCAACCACTCCTCCAACAACAACTGCAGCTCCAAACCGAACCCCTGATACTGTTAGGTTTTTAGCTCCAATTACTCCTCTACGGCCTAAATTATATCCACCAACCATTGCATCTCGAGAGACTTCAACTGTTCGTACCGCAAGACGTTTTCCACCCTTGACTGATTTGTCATAAACAGTAACAGCTGTAGTCACTGTGTACTTAGTTCCATCAACCAATCCATTTTTAATATTAGTTCCTGTGCGTTTTGCCCAGGCTTGAGAGTCTGAATATCTCTTCGCCATAGCGTTGGAGGTATTCTGCAATACGAGCATTCCACCTTGATAAATTTGACGACTTTTATTTCTCAAGAAAGGTCTTGGGTCTAAATCAGACAATACGATAATTTGAGTTGTCCTTCTTGGAACTATAGCTCTACTTTCAACCTCTAAATCATGCACTTCTTCAACAACCTCAGCAACAGCATCAACAACTTCAACTACTTCAGTCGCAGGAGTGGAAGGCGAATAGGTTCTATCTACAACCGGCCTCTCAACTCTTACAGGTCTTTCAATTGGCTGCTCTGTTCTAACAGGCTGGGTATAAGTTATTTGAGGTCTTTCCTCGGGAGCCTCCAATTCTGTACGATTTCTTCGCCACTGAATTCGCGGCAATCGAAATGATGGCATCGAAAATTTTGGTGCTCTGAATTTTGGAATTCTAGGACGGGCCATGCGATTACCGCCGTTGATTCTTAGTCGCTTTGGCTTACTTAATGCCTCTAAAATTCTATCTTTATTTTTAACAATAAGTGCTCTGGTACCAACTACTCCT
>CAZFYV010000106.1:6091-10534 GCA_964523195.1 uncultured Pseudobdellovibrionaceae bacterium | reverse complement strand
TGAAGGTGACAAGGATAAGCTCAAACAGGCTTTATTGAATATCATTATTAATGGCTGCCAAGCCATGGAGAACTCGGAAACTCCAGTTTTAAAAGTCGATACAATGGATTTTGAGGGGAAAGTTCTGTTAAAGGTTAAGGACAATGGTAGTGGAATGGATGAAAAAACCATGAAACGAATCTTCGAGCCATTTTTGACGACTAAACCAAAGGGCACAGGATTAGGTCTTGCTGTTACGCATAAGATTTTGGAGAGTCATAGCGCAAAGGTCTTTGTAGATAGTGCTGTTGGCGTGGGAACAGAGTTTATTTTGGAGTTCCCATTATACAAAGATCTTGATCAAGAAGGGGGCCAAGGTTCAGTAGAGGAGCCTAAAGACTCAAAATTACTTGCGGATTCGCCCCCATCCAAGGATGATATAAGTCTGAAGTAAAAGGGGTCTTAAATGAAATCTAGAATCCTAGTTGTTGACGACGAAGAATCAATTCGCGAGTTTCTCGATATCATGCTTCGGAAAGAAGGTTACGACGTAACTTGCGTCGAAGATGGTCAGAAGGCAATCGACCTTTTATCTAAAAAAGCATTCGATATGGTTATTTCTGATTTACAGATGCCAAATGTAACTGGGATTGAACTTTTAAAGTTTGTAAAAGAAAACTACCCTGACTTACTTTTCATGATGATCACGGCATTTGGAACGACTGAATCTGCTGTTGAAGCCATGAAAATGGGTGCATACGACTATATTACAAAACCTTTCAAAATTGACGAAGTTCGAATCAATATTGCGAATGCCCTTAAGAGCCGCAATTTAGAGGTTGAGAACCGGTCACTTAAAAGAGAACTTGAAAGAGAATATAGTTTTCAAAACCTTGTGGGTAATTCCGATGAGATGCACCGAATTTATGATCTCATCAAAAGAGTTTCTTCAACCCCAACAAATGTTTTAATTACTGGAGAGAGTGGAACTGGTAAGGAAATGGTTGCTAAAGCCATTCATTATAATGGACCTCTCAAAGAAAGACCTTTTGTTACTATTAACTGTGGTGCCATTCCTGAGTCACTGATGGAATCAGAAATGTTTGGGCACAAAAAGGGATCATTTACAGGAGCCGTTGCTGATAAGGCAGGTATGTTTGAGGTTGCCGATGGTGGAACCCTGTTCCTTGATGAGGTTGGTGAATTACCCCTTTCGATCCAGGTAAAACTCTTAAGAGCGATTCAAGAGCGAGTCATTCGTCGAGTTGGTTCAACCGACGACATGACGGTTAATGTTAGAATTATTGCTGCTACAAACCGTAATTTAGAAGACATGGTTAAAGAGCAAACATTCAGACAAGATTTATTTTACCGCTTAAATGTTATTAACATTAAGACACCGTCATTGCGCGATCGAAAAGACGATATCGGACTCTTAGCTGGTCACTTTTTGACAAAGTACAACGACCGCCTTGGTAAGGTTGTTACATCAATCAGTAAAGAAGCCATGGATATTCTTAAAAAGTACGATTATCCAGGGAACGTTCGAGAGCTTGAGAATATTATTGAGCGCACAGTCGCCTTGGAGGCGGGTGCGACGATTCTTCCAGAAAGCTTACCTCCATTTGTCCAAACACCGTCGGGTCGAAAGATGGCATCAAGTGATGGTATTGAGATTACAGAGGACGGAATCGATCTGGATAAAGTGATTGGTCAGATAGAAAAAGAACTCATTATAAAAGCAATTCATACTTCTGGTGGGGTCAAGAAAAAGGCTGCTAAGCTTTTGGGAATTACTTTCAGATCCATGAGATACCGCGTAGAGAAATATAATCTTGGTTCCATGTCAGATGAAGATATGGATGATGACGCTTAGATCACTTAGTGTGATTCGATAGTTTAGAAAGCCCTGGTGTTCTCGCCAGGGTTTTTTTGTATCAAGTTGCGACAACATCTGTTCAGTAACCACGCGTTTTGAAACAAAATATGTGGGGATTTCTTAACATATTCACAAGATCTTCATATTTGGAGAAAGCAGTTTTAGACTGATTGGTAAGACTCAGGGGGAACGTATCAAGCAAGCAGTCTTACTCATCGATGATGGCCAGCCATTGACTGGTGCCTTAGAGAAGCATCTCTATGCAGATGCTCATTATGACCTTACCGTGGCCGGTAATGGTCTGCACGCCTTTCAAAAAATTAAGGCTGGAAAGCATGTGGACCTTATGGTCTTTTCCATGAGTATGCCTGGCATGACCGGGCTTGAGCTTCTAAAGAAAACCCGGCTTGATCTTCGCTTGGGGATTCCTGCTTTAATTATCGCCAATCCTAAGGACAAAGCTAGATTGCAGATTGCTGCTAAATTGCAAATTTCTGGATTGATACTACAGCCCTGTGAAGTCGAAAAGGCATTAGGGCAGATTAAAGCGATTCTCAAGCCTGAAGACGACATGGCAAAAGCGAGTGTGACTTCAGAAATATTCTTGGATCGATTGAATCAAGAGAGTGACGACTCGGAGAAAAATAAAGCTGCCTAGATGTGGCTATCGATTATTACTGGTCATTTTGATCTCTTCACGGGTACTTTTTTCAGCTTAAACGCAAAAAAAAGGAGCGATAAATCGCTCCTTTTTTAAGTTTGAGTTTAAACTAACTTAGAACTCGTAACCGATAGTAGCCATGTACCAAGTTCCTGCTTGTAGGAATGGTCTTTGAGTACCAGTGTTCGCGTTCTGTCCACCTTGATAGTGCTCTTCATCAGTCACGTTGTAAACACGTGCATCTAAAGAAAGACCGTCAAAAAGAAGGTTCTCATATCTAGCACCAAGATTAGCTAGGAAAGCTGCATCAACTGTTACGTCATCTGTACCATCAGAGTACTTCTTCTCGCCAATGTAGCGAAGAGTTGCATTCACTAAGAAGTCCTTAGAGAGGTAGTAGTTGAAGATCAAGTTCGCAGTAATTTGCGGAACGTGAGCAAATGCTGTGTCATCAAACGTCTTGTAGTCGATAGTAGAAGTTGCTTGGTAGTACTGGAAGTTAAAGAACGTCTGCCACTTAGCTTCAAGGTAAGCGAATTCGTTCTCTAAACCGATACTTTCAACTCGACCAGAGTTCACATAACGTGGGCTCGTAGTTCTAGCAGTCAAGAGATCGTCACCCTTCTGGTAGTAAATAACAGAAGTGTTACGGATTTTCTTGTCGTCAGATGTATAAGTAACCTGACCTTGAGTTGCTCCAAGAACCTCTGGATCTGTATCAACTGATCCACCGAAAAGAACTAGAGAGTTGTAACGATACCAGTATGGTGAATCAACAAATGATTGCGAGTAAGAAAGTTTGAATTCCCAGTTGTCGCTTGGAAGGTAAATCAAAGCTACACGAGGAGATAACTTCTCACGATCGTTACCTGATCTTCTGTTCTTAAGGTCAAAACGAGCACCTAAGCTTAAGATCATTTGATCACTTAGGAAGTGCTTCGCTTGGAAGAACGTAGAGTAAATTGCTTCAGAACCTGGCTCAAGAAGCTGAGCTCCTGGAGTGTTTGCAGGATCAGGAAGTCCAACACCGGCGTTACCAACAGAACCGTTAAAGTTTCCGCCAGTCATACCCATGATCATTGAATCGATAACTTCAAATGCATCGACTTGAACACCAGCGAGGAAAGTACCTTTTCCACCCATGAAGTTCTCATAAGACTTATCGAAAGTCGTAGTGAAACCGATGTTCTGATCTTGCCAAGTGATCATCAAACCACCCTGATCTGCAGCATTACCAGTAGCGTTAGCAGTTGCAAGAATACCTTCTACATTTGTGTTGTCGTAGTAAGGGTTGAAAGTCATTCCCCATCCGCCACCGATTTCGGAAGTGTACTTCATTCCTAAGTGTTGGTGACCGATTGAAAGTCCTGGGCCTGTTCCTCTGAAAGTTCGGAAGCCGTTAAGCTCGTAAGCACCAGATCCACCGTTGTTTGCATACGGCTCGCCCCAGTTCGTTTGGCGACTAGCACCAAAGAACGTCCACTTTCCGTTAGTGTAGTTCACACCAAAGTCATGTGCAGGAGGATCGTCAACGCGATCGATGTTAAGGTCACCAGTGTTTGCACCAGCTGCGATGTGTGGATCATCAGCGCTTAGCTCTTGCTTAGAACCGTCAGCTCTGAAAAATTGACCCCACATTAATAGATCGTGGTTGTCATCGCCATGTCCGTGCAAGAATCTTAAACGACCTTGTCCAGCGTTACCAAAAGAGCCATCAAACATTGTGCTCTTCTTCATGTCCTTACCTTTTTTAGTGATAAGGTTGATAACACCTGAAAGTGCAACGTTACCGTAAAGTGAAGAACCCGGACCACGAAGTACCTCGATACGCTCTACATTGTGTAGTGCAATACCGTAGTCTGGTTGTGCAGTAAGGTAAGATCTTGAGTTAATTCTGTGACCATTGATCATGATCAGAACTTTT
>CAZFYV010000106.1:0-6081 GCA_964523195.1 uncultured Pseudobdellovibrionaceae bacterium | reverse complement strand
AGAAGTGGCGTAGATACCACGAGGAGCCATGTTCAGCTCGTTACGATCTTCTGAATCCGTGTAACCTGGAACGAAAATCATTAATGCTTCGTGGATGTTTCTAACTCCGGCCTGTGTGATCATCTCTTTCGTGATAACCGTAACTGGTACCGGCGCTTCTCTTAAGCTTTCCTTTTGTCGAGAGGCTGATTCAACCTCCATGTTCAGTAAGTCACCGAGTGACATTTCGAGTAGCTCGTCATCATCGGCATAAGCGGTAAAGCTCAAACTCAATAATGCGAGCATAGTGATGATACGCTTGATGCTCATCTAAATGCTCCCCCTGTTGATAGGTTTTGTTATTTAAAACATTACTAATGGCTTAAGTGTTTTATATTGCTACAAAAATGGCAATACATCTGATGCGACTTTACGCGAGGCGACGTAAGTCCGTAAAAACCTTCAGGAATTGGGAAAAAACAACTCGAGTTTTGATCTCATTAAACCCTCTTTAAGATGTCTCAAAGTGGTGCAATTTCAGCTAGTTAAAAGCCCAAGAATGGTCGGGTCTCGTGGTAGCTAACCCTAATAGACAGTAGCCTAGAGGTAACGGCGTAATAGTGCCTATGGAGTATTTTTATGATTGCGAATCAAATTTCTGATTGGTCAATACGGAAGAAGTTCATAACGATTTTGAGTTCCGGTTTAATGGTTCTACTTGTTTACTTTCTTGCGAACGGAATAATTTCTCAAAATAACCGAAGCGAATTAAAAGAGATCGTTGATTTCCATCTCCCTGTTTATGAGGAAGCTGAGTCTTTAGGACAGCTCATAAACCAAGTGCGAAGTACTGTTGTAGAAACAGCTCTGAGTCAAAGTATGGAGGGGATTGGGGAGTTAGATGAACTCAATAAAAAAGTCGTACAGGAATTCGAAGTCGCAAAAGGTTTAAGTGATGATTTCGTAGATGACTTTACCAATGTTGAGAATAATTACACAGCTACCTATAATGAAATGAACGATCTCATTCAAAATGTCGTAGCCGGACTGGAAGAAGTCTCCGTTGTTCAGCAGAAAATCGGTGATTACTCAAAAAGTCTTATAGAACGAGAGAATGAGCTAAGATCTATAAAAGCCAGGGCTGAGAAAAACCTAAAAAATGGTGTTGAGAAAGTTAATTTTGGTGGAACGCTTTTATTAATCGTCGGACTAGTCATTTTAATTGCTGCAATTCCATTCTCTTTCTTCTTCTATTCTGTAATCAACCAGTCTCTACTTAAAGCAGGTGATCAGCTAAGAGTCGCTGCTGAAAGGGTTTTGAAGATTTCTGAGCAAGCGAACTCGGCTTCCGTCGAGTTAGCCTCAAGGTCTACGGAACAATCTGAGGTGGCTAATAAAACTGTGTCCAGTATGTCAGAGATGAAGTCTTTGATGAATGAAACTTTGAATAACTCAAACAACGCTGTGACCATCTCTGATGATAGTTACGAGGAAGCTAAAAACGGAACCGTAGTTGTCGAAGAGCTAAGAGATAGTATGGAAGAAGTGGAAGCGATTTATGATCGCCTTCAAGAAGTGAACGATATGGTTGATCTAATTCGAAACAAAACGGATGTTATTAATGATATCGTGTTTAAAACTCAGCTTCTCTCATTTAATGCGTCGATTGAGGCCGCCCGTGCCGGTCAATACGGTAAAGGGTTTGCTGTTGTTGCACAAGAAGTGAGCAAGCTAGCTGAACTATCTGGAAGTGCCTCTTACGAAATCGGTCAGTTACTCGAAGATTCGGCTAAGAGAATCGCTGAAACCATTGAAAATACCAAAGAGAAAGTGAATGCTGCCAACGATATTTCGCAAAAAGCCTCACAGGTGTTTACTGGTCTAAATGATCGCTCTGGACAAGTGAAGAATATGGTGAGTTCCATTTCTGATTCCGCTAAAGAGCAGTCCATTGGTATCCAGCAGGTTGGTGATGCTATGAGCGAACTGAATCAGTCGGCTGAGGAGACTAAGCAAATGGCAAGGTCAATTACGGATCTATCTGAGTCATTGAAAGCTCAAGCGAACACGCTAGTTGTAACAATTTCTAACCTTAATGGTCTCATTTCGGGTGAGGATTTGGATACAGAGGTGGATTTGGATCAAGATGGGAAATTTGAATTCGAAGGCGACGATGATGACTTCGATGAAAACTCAATGATTGCCTAATAGGGTTAATTTGATAGAGCAATTTGAATTGATTGTTAAGATTTGTAGGTATTTGACATTTTAATTGGCCTGAGTGAAATTAGGTTTAAACTATTAAAAGTACAGCCCTTATTGGGGGAGAAGAAGAAATGTTTCAGCATAAGACTTTTTTCAAAAATTTTCTGACCCTTGTATTCACGGTAGGGATAGCATTCTCTGTGGGTGCTAATCAGAGTAAAGATTTGCTCAAGGCATCTATGAAGGGCGATTTAGATGCTGTGAAAGGGCTAGTTGGTCAAGGTGCTGATGTAAACGGTGCTACTGGCAAAGGATTGACCCCTTTGATGCTCGCATCTCTCAAAGGACACGGTGGAGTTATTAGTTACCTCTGTTCTCAAAATGCCGATGTTAATGCAAAAGACGAAAAGGGAATGACAGCTTTAATGGCTGCTGCAAAGCAGGGGCATTTGGATGCCGTAAAAACTCTTATCGCTAAGGGTGCTCAGATCAACGATCAATCGAATGACGGTTTTACAAGTTTAATATTTGCATCGATGGATGGCAGAATCGATGTCGTTAAGCATCTCGTAGAAGTGGGCGCTGACCTCGGGAAAAAGTCTACGAATGGTTTGACTGCTCTTGGTGCGGCCAATCTAAAAAATAAAAGCGATGTTTCGGACTACTTAAAGTCTAAAAACGCTCCTTAAATCCAGACGAATATTCCTTGTATAAATAGGAAAAAATAGAAGAAATAGGCAGCGATTATTCCAAGCTGCCTTTTTTGATTTTGTTTACTGGGCTCCCCTTGAGGTATTAGCGCAAAACTCTCATCTCTGTGAAAAAAATCTAACCCGCAATTAGCAATGGGCCCCAGGCCACAAAGGACTAAAAAGATCCCAACGAAGTAGTCGGGGCGACTAAGATCTGTGCTGTTGGTTTGAAGCCAAACCTGAGTGAGTGTAGTGAGTACAAGTCCAACTAAGAGAGACGTTCCAAGTTTAATATTAAAGCTTTGCTTTGCTTCGCTTTTTTTGGCCCAGTAGAGCACTAGCAAGTAGGTAGCAGTGATAAAGCTGTTTGCTGTAATCGCCATTTTAAGAAAAGGGTGAAGGTTTTGTGCTAGCAAATAAAAGGGGCCAAGTGCCAAAGAGGAGCTAAAGTACGTTATTTTGAAAAGCAGAGGAATAAATGATGAGTTTTTATTCAGCTTTTTGTGTGTCATTAAGCTAAGGCCTATTAGGAAAACAGGCCATAGCGAGTATAAGATTTTTGAAAATAAAGTGTTGAACCCTGATTCCAATCAACTGCCTCAATAACTCGGATTACTTTGTTCTAAACTAAGCTGAATCGAACAAGCCTCAAAAAAACACAGCATCGGATCTATGTCAAAAATTAGGCGCGGGCACAACTACATATTGTTAGGTGCTTCTGGTTGTCTTTGTTCAGTATTTTCGGACTGACAAATATCCCTTAGAACGTCTTCGTCCCCATTCCAGAGCTGTTTAGAATTAATGAGTTTATTGACCAAAAGGTGAATCGCCTCTTGTTTTTCAATTGGATTTTGTCTCATTAATTGTGTGTCAGCAGACTCAGAAAGAAACTCAGAGGCCAGCTGGTGAGCTCTGGACTCTCTTATCTTTTTAAACTCATCTCTTGGAGCTAAGAAATAAACGAGCTCGCAATCCATAGCATTTGCTATGCGCTCTAGATTTTTAATTGAAATCTTCCCCTCGATTTCATTTTGCTCCAATTGATAAAGACTTGGGCTTGATATGCTTAATCTTTGTGCGAGTTGCTTTTGGCTCATCCCAAGAAATCGTCTAAAAGTTCTAATCCATGAGCCTATTTTTGGAATCGTATGTTGCGTCCCTCGCAAGTTTTCGAATCGCTTTTGGGTATCTAAATCCATGATAGTCCTCCCCCAGTAATAAGCTGATTAGAGTAAAGCCTTATTCAAAAATCAAGTTTTCAACAAGAATAAATTGCTGCAGCTACCCAATGAGGCTTTTGAACAGAGGGCCTGTGATGGCGACAACAGAGGGTTTAGGTGTATGTGGAGCTCCTAAGGGCCAATGACTTGTGAGTTTTTTCATTTTTGAAGACATTGATCCGGGATGTTGAACTGAAAGAAAAAGTGTTTCGTAATCGGGTGTAAACCAAGGGCCGGTAAGTTCAGCGTCTTTCGGTGCAATGACCATTCTAAATGCTTTTCCGGCTTGAGGCCCGTAGGTTGGAATAAAAAACAAGGCGTTGTTTCCAAAACTCGCGTAATCACCTTTGTTTAAACGCTTCTCAGAAACATCACAAGTCATCCAAAGGTGTCCATTCTTATCAAAAGTGAGATTGTCCGGCGAAGAGAAGCCTGCCTCCGGTCCCCCTTTGAGCCATACGCTTGAAGTAAAAGATGTGCCCGCATGATTTCTGTCTTTTTCTTGTAGCTTTAATATTGATCCGTGCTTAACACCGGTCACTGGGTTGTTAGTGCAGCAAAGATAAATGTCCCCAGTCAAGGGGTCGACCTCAACATCTTCTGGTCGATCAAGTGGAGTTCCTCCCACTTTTTTTGCGGCCACTCTAGTACTGATCAGAAGTTCAAGTTGCGAAGAAAACAATCCTTTCAGTTTTGGATTGTCTTTGTAATGAAGAAGCTCCCACTTATTTTCTTCTAAATTTGCTACGAATAGTTGTCCTTCCTCAAGGCTATCGGGAGAAGAAGAAACGAACTTGTAGAAGCATTGGTTGGGTTTATCATCTCCCATATAGACCACAACTCTTTTGTCCTTGTTCGTTACACAGGTAGCTCCTTCATGTGCAAACCTGCCTAAAGAAACTAGTTTTTTGCTGTCTCCAGTTTTGGGGTCAATTTCAATTACCCAGCCGTAGTGTTCAGGTGGGCGATTATATACTCGCTCCCAAAAATAGTCTGTGCTGGGTGTAGTTTTGCGTTTTCCATTTACAAATGAAACTTCACCGTAAAACTCATGATAGTTTTCTTCGCAGCTTAAAAAGGTATTCCACGGAGTCAGGCCTCCAGCGCAATTTCCAAGGGTTCCTTCTCCATACTTTTGGCCACCTATTTCAGATTCGGGAGCAAATGGAATTTTGGTTGTCCCATCGATGCGTCGATTGAATTTGCTTTCTTTCACAAGCGTCCATGCATCGCTGACTTTTTTGATATGGCTTATGCTACCTCCAACAAGAGACCGTTCCAAATCCACTTGTGGTTTAGATCTTTTGTATTTGTCATTCGAATTTACAAAAGTGAAGTAGGGGTCGATCGATTCGTTATTGGTCCATAGAATGCCTTCAGTATTTGCTCTGTTAAGGGGGAGGAATGCGTTGAAGTCACAATTAAATCCAAAAACTTGATTACTAGATAACTGATCTCCGTAGCTTAGAAGAACTTGGTAATTGAGTCCTTCGGCTAAGTCTAAATCGTCTGAGGAGTTAGGGGTTAGCGATGGAATTTTATACCCGACGAAGCTTTTTGGAGAACTTGAACATCCTGATGCTGAAAGCATAGAGCCAAGTGCCGACATGCTTAGTCCCGCTCGGCCTAAAAACTTAACAAAGTCTCTTCGATTCATGTCTTCAAGATTCTTGATTTCCCGATTCTTTCTCACTATGTCCTCACCGATTTTTCAAGGCCTTTTCAGCACCTTAGATGCATTAAGGTGGAATGAAATGCTATTCAATTAGGATCCCATTCTAGTGACATTTTCGGGCGAAGTGTATATCAAAAACGCGAATTTACTGAATCTTTGCCAATTCTTGTTTAAAAAAAGGTCGTGATTTCAAGGGTCTGGAGTGTGTCCAGGGAAGGCTCGCCTGGTCTCCTATATGCATATGACTAAATAGTGGTGGAAAACATATGCTAAATAAAAGATTGTTTAAAAATCTAATTTCTTTCATTGT
>CAZFYV010000105.1:0-10544 GCA_964523195.1 uncultured Pseudobdellovibrionaceae bacterium | reverse complement strand
TTTCTAACCGCTCTTAATAATTAATATACTGAATATGATGTGTCTCTGTTTTTAAGCAATAAGTTTGTAACATAATTTTTTGTGAATCTTATTTTCTTGTTTAGTGTTTGTGAGACATCTTTTGAAAAATAGTAAAACGCTCCACCAATAAGTAAAACTAGAACGACTAAAAAACTCAAAGTCCCCAATTCTTTGATGTAGGGTCTGATTAGAAATTCGCCAAATTTAAAGAAAAGAGCAGATAAAAACAGGTAGCTAAATAGTCGTCCAAATTGAAAGAAGATTGGTTTTTTATATTTGTTGTCGCGACCGAAGCTAGCATATAAAGCACCACACATTAGTGAGCAATGGAGGCTAGCTACTATTCCGACCAAAAACGCTAATCCCAAACTTACAGTGAAGCGAGTTATATCAAAAGCCAACATCTTTAGGTCTCACTATCTTAACTCGTCGGGTTTTGATGATCTCACCCGTTGAACTATTGATAAACTCGATATCAGCAAATTGACTCTGCTTTGCTGGGTTTGAACTAAACTGTATAAAGAAAGGTGCAACTTGACTGCCTTTAGCTGGTATCTCCACTTTTTGGAGTGGAAAAACGAGTTCAATATTCTTTTGGCCAGTGGCGAGACGAGCCTCAACCTTTCTGGTTTGGTTTACTTGGTTTTTGATATGAACTTTAAATTCATTTAGCATTTTACCACTTGCAGCAACTTGATAGGGATTCTTCTTTGTTCTCATCACATTGAAAGCGACGTCATCTCTAGAGCCCAGTGCATAGGCAAGACCTGATATCATCAGGAGTATGCCGACGAGATAAGCGACGACTCGAACATTGATAGTCTTTTGCGGTTTGCCGTGTAGCTGATTCAAGGAGGCATAACGTATGAGTCCTTTTGGACGATCAACTTTCTCCATGACCTCGTCACACGCATCAATACATCTTGTGCAGGCAATACACTCTAGTTGCTGACCCTTTCGAATATCTATTCCGGTAGGGCAGACTGAAACACATTTATAGCAATCGATACAATCGCCTTGATCAGAAGTCTTTGTTTTTCCCTTGTGTCTGGGCTCTCCCCGCAAATGATCATAGGTGACTGTTTTTGAGTTTTTATCCATAAGTACAGCTTGAAATCGACCATAGGGGCACATAATGATGCAAAACTGTTCCCTAAACCAACCAAAATCAAAAAGAACTACAGCAGTAACAAAAGCCATGATCACAAATACCAACCAACTTTGCGCAGGGGGAAGGCTCATCATTTCGATAAGATTCTCTCGTCCAACAAAATAGGCCACGAGGGTGTGACTTAAAATCAAAGAAACGATTAGGAAGCCAATCCACTTCGCCGTAAACTTGATCGCTTTCTTTAGAGTCCATGGAGCTTTGTTGAATCTTAGCTGTTCGATGCGATTTCCAATAAGGACTTTCTCTATACCTCTGAAAATCGTTTCTATAAACACAGTTTGTGGGCATGCCCAACCACACCAAACTCGTCCCCAAAGAGCTGTGGCAACAGCCAGTGCTAAAACGATGGCAGTAAGAACGAAAAAGATTTTGGGAGCGTCGTGGGCGAAGAAATAGAGCCCGAAAAAGTTAAACTCTCTATCGGGAATATTAAGAAGTAATGCTTGCTGACCATTTATATCAATCCAAGGCAAGACTAAAAGTACGATGAGAAGAGCAATATGCACCCATGTTCTTCGAATCTTCCATTTGCCGTGGACTTCTGCCGGGATAATAGTAACGTGATCACCGAATTCATCGGTGGTTGAAAGGCGATCTTCTGGCAGCTTTCGGTAATCAACGATACTCATTACTATCCTTGGTCAGTTCCTTCTGGTTTCTTTGGATTCGGAGGATTTGATCCTTTTAGCGATTCCACGTAAATAGTTACATCTTCAATTTGGTCACTGTTTAATATGGCTTCCCAAGGTGGCATACCTGTATTAGGGATTCCACTTCGCACAATACTTGAAATTTTAGGCATATCGATATCAGCGATTTTCCAGTAAGTGTCAGTGAGGTTCGGACCTATATTGCCTTCACCCATTTGACCATGGCAACTTGCACAGTAAGCGGCGAATACAGCTTTTCCATTTTCAAGTCTAGCGCTGTCGTTGAGTCGAGCTACGAACTCCTCATGAGTTAATGTTTTTACTTTTGATTTGGCTAGAGCTCGTTGCGCGTTCACTTCTTTGATAGCAATTGCGACACTTTCATCTTGCGAAAGTCCACCTCCATCTAGGTGGTAGTGAAGGAAGTACATAAAACTAAAAATAATTGCTGCAAAGAAAGTCCAAAGCCACCACATAGGAAGAGGATTATCGAGCTCCTGAATTCCATCGTAATCGTGATTTAGCAGTAACGCCTTTTCATCATCAAAGACCTGAGTTTTTTTATCTTCAAATTCATTCTGACTCATGATCTTGCTCCTCTGCTTCTAAAGGTAAGCGACTTATTTTTTGATAGTAAGACTGACTGGATTTCCTGTAGATCCAAAAAATAACTCCAACGAAAACACTCATAAAAATAAGCATGGCAATGACGTTGAGATAGCCCATGGTAAAATATGAAAACGCTTCCTGTTTCACTCTTCACCTCCGCTCTTGTTTTGTTCTTTGTTAGTTGGTTGACTCACATTCTGAGGAGCTGGTTCTGGTTGGCTGAGCATGCTTGGGTCAACCTGAGTTTTAGTTCCTAAAGCTTTTAAGTAAGCGATGAGTGCTACCATCTGGGTTTTCTCTAATCCTGATGGAAGTCCTGCATCTTCAAGGATTTTAGCAATCTTTTTAGCTTGTTCTTCTGCATGCTTGTCGGCATTTCCGACTTCGTCGTCTGTGTAGGGGACTCCGAGGTTTTTGAGTACAGAAAGTTTCTTTCTGATCATCATGAAGTCGACTTTCTTTTTTGCTAGCCACGGATAGGCGGGCATGATCGACCGATCGACCATTAATCTTGGATTCATCATATGATTGTAGTGCCATACCTCATCTAGAGCTTTGGTTCCGACTCGAGCGAGATCGGGTCCTGTTCTCTTTGAACCCCATTGAAACGGTCTATCATACATGGACTCGGCGATTGTAGAAGGTGCTCCGTATCTTGCGTATTCAGATGGATGCTTAAGAATCTGCTGCGAGTGGCAGACATAGCAGCCTTCTTTAACGTAGATATCTCTTCCTTCTTGTTCTAGTGCTGTAAATGGAAGAACCTTGGTATCTTGAGGCACGTATTTATGAATGGAAAGTGTAGGAACGATCTCTATGACTGAGCCCACGACAACGGCTAGAAAAGTTAGAACTGAGAACACACCAACCATGCCTTCGAGTCTGCGGTGTACAGTTGCTCCTGCAGGAGTGACATTGACCATATTGTAAGCTTCGAAAACTTCTGGCTCGACTTCTTTAGGAGCACTTTGGAAGGTTTTATAGATGTTGTACACCATTATAAAGTATCCACAGATATAAAGAGCACCTGCGAAAGCTCTAACGTAGTAAAGAGGAACAATTTCCATAACTGTTTCAACGAAATCGTGAACCGGGTATCCATTTTCACCAATTTCTTTCCACATTAAGCCCTGGGTAATTCCTGCAGAGACCATGGAAATGTAGTAGAGAATGATGCCCGTCAATCCTATCCAGAAGTGGTAGTTCATTAGACGTTTACTATACATCTTAGTCTTTAAGAGTTTTGGAAGAAGATAATAGGTCATACCGAAAGTAAGAAACCCATTCCAGCCAAGTGCTCCAGAGTGTACGTGACCAATTATCCAGTCGGTATAGTGGGCTAACATGCTGACAGCTTTGATTGAAAGTAAAGGTCCTTCAAAAGTAGCCATTCCATAGAATGTAACAGCAGCTATAAGAAACTTAACTACTGGGTCATCTCTTAGAAGATGCCAAGCACCTCTCAATGTAAGAAGACCATTGATCATTCCTCCCCAGCTTGGCGCCCAAAGCATCAAGCTAAATACCATACCAAGGGTTTGTGCCCATTCTGGAAGTGCAGTGTTTAAAAGGTGGTGAGGTCCTGCCCAGATATAGATGAAAACCAATGACCAAAAGTGAACAATCGAAAGTCTGTAAGAGTAGACAGGGCGACCGACAGCCTTAGGAATGTAGTAATACATGAGCCCTAAAAAGGGAGTCGTTAGGAAAAACGCCACAGCGTTGTGCCCATACCACCATTGTACCAGTGCATCCTGAATACCTGCGTATACCGGATAGCTTTGCAGGAAACTCACCGGTATTTCAATTGAATTTACGACGTGAAGGAGTCCCACTGTCAAGATAGTCGCTATATAGAACCATATAGAAACATAAATGTGCTTTTCACGACGCTTTTTTAAAGTAGCAAAAAAGTTAAAACCAAAAATCACCCAGACTACTGTAATGAGTAAGTCGATTGGCCATTCTAGCTCTGCATACTCTTTACTCTGAGAGAATCCCATCGGTAAAGTGATGAGTGCAGCAACGATAATGGATTGCCATCCCCAAAAATGAATTCTACTCAATTTCTTTGAATACAATTCCGTTTTCAAGAGCCTTTGACTGGAGTGATAGATTCCAGCAAAAATAGCGTTGCCGGCAAATGCAAAGATTGCCGCGTTGGTGTGTAGTGGTCTAATTCTACTAAAAGTTAGCCATTCAATATTGAAATTGAATTGGTAAAAGGCCATTTGAAGGGCCGCTAGCAGTCCCACAAGAAAAGCTGCCCCTGCCCAAATCAGGGTCGCCATCAGAAACATTTTAACGATTTGATCATCGTATGAAAACCGTTCGAGCTTCTTATCCATTCGAGTCTCCAAAATTTTTGTCGTTTGTTTTATTGTTTATTGATTCATCCTCTTGAAGGATGCGCCATTTCGGTGTGTAAAGGTCGTCAAATTGATTTTTGTCTGCTGCCCAAAAAAAGGCGTAGAGAAAAATGCCGGCTAAAATAAGAGAAAAAGTAATCATGACGACAATTATTTCCATTGCTTTTCTCTCAGGTTAAATAGAACTATTAGGCTGACAATAACTGAACTAATGGGCATCAATACTGCGGCAAACAACGGGCTCATATAGCCTAGTATGGCTAAGCTTCCACATATTATGTTGTAGGTAATTGAAAACATACCCAGGCGGATCAGTGTTTTTCTTACTTGATGACTCAATTTAAAGAAGTCGATCAATTTTGTGAGTTCATTTTTTATTAAAATAACATCAGAAGTGTTTAGTATTTTCTCTATTGGGCCAGCCATAGCCACGCCTACACTCGCTTTAGCTAATGCCGCGGCATCATTTACGCCATCTCCGATCATCATGCTAGGACCTTTAAGGTTACTTATTATGGAGAGTTTTTGCTCTGGGTTTGTCTGTGAAAAGGAATGATCGCGATCAATGTTTAACTGATTTCGTGTAAATTCAACGGCGTCATGATTGTCTCCACTTAAAAGAAGAACGTTTAGACGGAAGTCTTTCATGGCACGAACAAAATTTGAAGAGTCATGACGGAGTTGATCAGCAAAGGAAAAAATGCACTGGAGCTGATTGTCTACGTAATATCCAACTTGAGTTTTTCCGTTTGCGATAAGGTCATTGTCATTAGGTTTGGATAATCTGTAGTTTTTATTCTCAAATATCCCTTCAATGCCAAAACCATCGATATGCTTAGTCTTTAGTTCGAGATCATCGCACTCTACTGGGCCAATGTGTTTTAAAATAGCTTGAGCAATGGGGTGGGAGCTTCCAGCTTCCATTTGTGCAATAATTTTTTGATCTTTTTTATCAAGGACATTTGATTGATCAGTTACGAAAAGTTGTCCTTTGGTGAGTGTCCCTGTTTTGTCACAAACAACATTTTTGAGATTGTTGACCTTTTCGAAAACATCGCCAGATTTTGCGACAATATTTAAACCTTCTGCCTTTTTAATAGCCAAGCTCACTATGAGAGGGGCGCCAAATGCCATAGCGCAAGGACATGCGACTATTAAAAGTGCGAGACTGCGCTCGATACCAATCCACGTTTCTCCCGCCAAAAACCAATATCCTAGAACGATTACAGAAATGAGTAGGATAGCGATGGTAAAATTTTGTGCAAAGTGATCGATCAGACTAACGAATTTTGATTGGCGAAGCTTGAGTCTTATAGATTCCGAAAGGAGTTTTGAGATTCTTGATTCATTTTGATCTTTAACTACTGAAAGTACAGCCTCGGAACTGACTACCTGTGTTCCTCCGTAGACTCTCTGACCCTTTGAGACTAAAAAGGGTTCCGATTCTCCAGTTAAAATTGATTGATTAATATATACTCTTTCAGACTCTAGCACTCCGTCTGCTGGAATAATTTGACCTTCCTCTAAAAAAACTCGATCTTGGACTTTTAAGTCCTTTGGCAGGCAAGTTGTCCACTCTTGATTCAGCCACTTTTTAAGTTTTTGGTTTTCAGGAATGAGTGCCAGTTTGTTTTTTTGAAAAACTTTGTTTTGTAATTTGAAAAGTAAATACCGACCTGCCAGAAGGAGAAATACAAGAGCTGCTATGGAGTCGAAATATATTTCCTGGGACTTGAAGTAAAATAGGTTTACCGCACTTAAAAGAGTTCCAAGAGTTAGAGCCACAACAATAGGAGCGTCTACACTTGCTTGTCGGTTTTTAAGAGACGTCCAAAATCCTCTGTAAAAATCTTGAGAAGAGTAGACCAGGACTGGGAGCGTAAGAACAAAACTTAGCAGATTAAAGATATAGCCGATCTTATCCTCGGCTCCTGTGTAGTGTGCTGAGCTAAACAACATAATGTTTCCAGCACAAAAGCCCGCGACGGCCAGATGTTTTAAGCGACGCTTATTTTCTTTGTTTTCTCCCACCGTGAAATCATCGTTTGATTGAACATCTTGAAGTGTAAAACCAGCTTGTTTAGCTTTCTTTTCAAACAAATTTAAAGATTCGTGGCTTCCAGAAGTCAGTTCGATAGTTCTGTTGTTGAGTTGAACATCAAAACCTCTGACTTCGGGAATCTTTTTGGCAATGCCTTCTAGCTTCCAGGCGCAACTAGAACAATGCATTTGCGGTACATAGAAACGCTCCACCAAAGGAGTATATGGTGCTGACGTGTCGCGCATATTTTGAAGAGCTGGCTGGTTTGTCATTATGGCCCAAATCCCTAATTCAGTTAGTTCTCAACCACTGCTATGAGCATAGTCCGAACCACTTCAAGTCAATTGTGTTGGATTTGAGTGGGCAAACGAGTCATTATGTCCCTTGAATCAGCGTTCCCGAGGGACTTTTTGGCATTAGCACTTTTCCCAGGGATTGGGTGTCTCAAAGAGTCAATTTTTGAGGTTTAATAAGCAGCGCTTATGTCGCGTTGACACAAAAGTAAAGTATTTGTGGGTATTTGGAGAATCCCTTTGACCTTCGTCTAGCAATTTAGTTTAAGGAGCCTCCAGAGGGGGGATCATGAAAACTAATTTATTCCTTTCAATTTTACTAATGAGTTTAGTCGGAGTTTCTCAGGCTAAAGCGGGTTTGGCTGAAGGCGCAGAAATGAGTCTTTCAAATGCTCAATCCCATCTCATTTCTATTAGAATTGCTGACACAATCGATCAGCCCACCACATGTGATTACACATTCAAGTCTTTTCAATATATAGAGTCATTGGATTCAATTGTAATCGAAGCTTCTCGAGAACTTTGTGGATTAGAGTTCGAAGGAAAGGGCGTAGGAGAAATGCAATGGCAAATGCCTTTAGCTCTTCGTGGGTATTCTGAAACCAAAATAGTCCTTAATGGAAAGATGATGGGAGTCATGGTTAATGAGCCAGGCGCCGGAAAAAAATTGTCTCTTAAAAAATTAGCACAGTAAAAGATCTTTGGGGGGGAAATGAAGAGTCTTTTATCTTTACTTATATTAGTTGTATCTCTTAGCGCCCATGGGCGTGCGAAAGTCGACCCGGCACTCGGGCCATTTGTAAACGGCCAAACAGGTGAGTCTTATACAAAAGTACTTGTTCTTATGGATTATCTTCCATCGGAATCAAATCCTCAACTTTATGATAGAGCCGCCGTACTTGAGTACCTTAAATGGCAGTCGAGATCTGCTTGGTCCTATGTAGATAACCACCTACGAAACAACGAACCAACAGTGAACAATAACTTTAGACCTCTTTTGTTGTTTTGGTTAAACCAGTCCTTTTCAGGTTACGTAACTCCTGAAGGGTTAAGAATGTTAGCCAGAACTCCTGGGGTAACGAAGATTTACGCAAACCACTCTATTGAGCAACAGCAACCTGTTTCAGGGCGAATGGCTCCACCTACTATTCCTGGTTTAGAGCAGGATCTTCCATACAATTTTAAATTGATTGGAATGGATCGAATTATGGCAGAGATGCCACAGGTTAATGGCCAAGGTGTACTGATTGCATCTATTGATACAGGTGTTGATGCGAGTCACCCGGATCTAGCGGGAAAGATTCCACTTTTCTATGATTCTGCTAAAGGTCAGATTTCAGACCCTTTCGATGCCCATTACCACGGCACTCATACTATCGGTACTATGATTGGTACTCGTGAAACAGGAATCGGTATTGCTCCTGCTGCCCAGCTTATAGCTGCTGGTGGATTAAATTGGGAAGCTCAAGTCAGAGCTATGGAATGGATGTTAAATCCAGATGGCAATGATCAAACCGTAAATGATATTCCGAGAGCTGTTAACAATTCTTGGACTTCTAGGGCAGCGCCCGATCAAGAATTCCATTACAGAGCCATCTCTGCTTGGGAAGCGGCTGGAATTTTACCGGTTTTCTCTGCAGGAAATTCAGGAAGACAGGGTCCAAGATCTATTACTCCACCTAAAGAGCATCCTGCGACTTTGACTGTTGGTAACCTAGCGCAAGGTGGAACTATAAATCCATCTTCAAGTATTGGTCCTGCAACTTACAAAGGGCAAGACATTCAAAAACCTGAGATATCAGCTCCAGGTACTGACATTAAATCGACGATGCCTAATGGAGAGTATGGTGAATTGACTGGAACTTCAATGGCGGCTCCACATGTTGCTGGTGTTGCAGCTCTAATGTTTCAGGTAGCTCCGCAACTAACTCCATCTGATGTTAAAAGTATTGTAATTCGAACTGCAAATGATCATGGTCAAATCGGTGCGATGGACGGCATCGGAAGTTGGAACCCGTACTACGGTTATGGAAAGTTGAATGCTTACGCCGCAGTTAAGGCTGCCTTGAGTATGGTTCAAAGAGTTGCTTTTAATATGAGCGCTCTTATTCCAAGTTCGTTCGGTATGGCAAAAGAGTCATCTATGGATGAGCTGCTTGAAAAGTCTCGACCAAAACTAAAAGACGTTTTAAAAATGCCAGAGGATCTTGAGGGATCTAACTGGTTAACGGTCGAAGACTTATAAAATAAAATAAGATTCCTAGAGTCGAGGTAACGCTGACTCTTTGGATGAGGGGGGTAGGAGAGAAGATGAATTTCGTCTTCTCTCCTTTTTTATTTAAACAAAGCTTCGCAAGAAACTGTTTGGTTTGGTTCTTTTCTGCCAGTCATTAGGCCCCAGAGTGCTGAAGCTCCATCCTTAATTCCGTCACTTGTTCTCTCAGCTAAACCTTGTGTCTCACAAATTAAATTTTCAGTAAATTCTCCGATGGCCTTTCCACATTCATCAATAAAGTTTCCAAATGCTTTTATAGCCTCGGCTGAGTAGTGAACAGTACCTCCCACAGTCTTGACAGCAAAGTGAGTCGATCCAATTAAGCCACCAAGCAGAGTATCTATAACTTTCACGGTTGCTGTATCCTTTCCACTAATCTGAAGCGTCCATCTCAATAGTGTCAAAGCCTCGATGGGAACTGCAAAAAAACGAGTGCCGATTGATGCGCCGATATTAACCGCGCTGTCGAGGTTGGTGGTCTCTCTAAACTCATCTAACCGAGGTAGTATGGATTCAATTGTATCGATAAATTCAGTGTACTCTTCGATTGCTATTTTTTTAATGTTGTTGGGAATCTTCTCCCAGTCGAGAGAACTAATTAGGGGTGTTTCGCGCATACTCTCGAACCACTTCGAACTTTCTTCTCGCATTTGATCACCTATTGTATCAGACTCCTCTCTAAGCTCTTCTAGTAGCGTTTTCCAGTTAGGGTGATAGCTAAAAGCTAGAGTGATACCCACTGTTAATTGTTCAGCCATTTCCCCCGTGCTTGGGTTTAGTTTCAACCCCGCTATCATACGAGCCATTTGCGAAAACCGAACTTCAAACTCATTAAAAACGGATAGGCGAATGCGATCCCAATTTTCGTTAGGGGTATCTGGTTTAAGTATATCGAGAATTCTAAGAAGCTCAGTAGCTTCGAGGAGGCGAATAAAGCTCGATTCGTCAAAGTGATCTCGCGGAACACTCACACCAGGAAAGTATCTTGTTTGTTTCTTGTATTTACCTATAAGAAACTCTTGAATGAAAATGAGTCCTCCTGAAGCTAATCCTGTAGTTAAATTGGTGGTGAGACCGGCTAATCCAGATTCAGGAATAGTCCATAAATCTCTGAG
>CAZFYV010000104.1:6536-10776 GCA_964523195.1 uncultured Pseudobdellovibrionaceae bacterium | reverse complement strand
ACCACCTCGTCCTCCTAAGCAGCCACCTGTGGACTTTACAGCGCCGCCACCAGTTAGGCCTACTCCAACTCCAGTACCAAAACTGGCGAAGAAAAAGCAAGAAGCCAAGCCGAAAGCTAATAAGCGGGCGTTAAAAAAGGCTGAATCACCAAAACAGGCTGCTAGAAAAAGAAGCGGTCGAACAGCGCGCTCCTTTAATCGGAAAAAGCGAGCGGGAGTCACTTCAATTAAAAAAGGTGGAGCCGTAAAAACCGGCAAGAAAAAAGGCGCTCAGATGAAGAGTGCTAGGAAAGACGTTAAGAAATCTGGTTTGTTCAGTGTGTTCGGTGGTGGCGGAAGGAAAAAGAAACTTGATACCGCCTATGAAGGAGCTGGTGAGTTAGCAGGTTTTGCTGACGCTGCAACAGGAACTGCTGGACAGAATGAAAATCGTGCAGGAAATGAATTAGGTACAAAATTTAGAGATACTGGTTCAGGTGGAAAAGGGAAGTCGAATATTGGTATTTCAGGTGTTCGAACCAAGGGAAGAGCCGGAGGACGGGCAAATTTTGGTGATAAAGGTCTGGGTGCCGGAGGACGTAAGTCGGTAAAAATTGTTCCAGGTGGTGACGAGGAAGAATTTCGTGGGACAATAGATAGAGAGGCGATTAGAAGAGTTGTTTTGAACAACAGCCGTTCTATTAAGCTGTGTTATGAAAGAGAATTGAATAGAAATCCAAGTCTCTTCGGGAAGTTAGTTCTTGAGTGGGATATTGGTGAGCAAGGGCGAGTTTTAAGAGCCAAGCCAAGGCCAGATAAGTCTACATTAACTAGTGGTAAAGGGCTCGCGAAATGTGTCATTGCAAATTTAAAGACATGGAGATTTCCGGAGCCACCAAGGAACGAAGTGGTAACGATTGTATATCCGTTCTTGTTTACATCGAGATAGGCATTTTAGGAGGACGATGTGGGTGAAGATGCAGCAGTAGCAGCAGGCAACGAGCAAGTAGGTAATTTTATCTTACAAGCTTTTGATAGTGGTGGTAACACCATGTATATCATTGCCCTGATAGGCATAATGACAGTCCTTTTGATTCTCGAAAGATTCTTAACACTGAGATCAATGTCGATTGATAAGCATGATTTTAACGAACATCTCTTTGGAATGATCCTAAGAGGAGATATTCAGCAATCAATCGCTTTTTGCGACTCCAAACCAGCTCCACTTACGAATACTCTAAAAGCTGGCTTAGTTCAGGTTATGAACAATAGACCTGACGAAGAAGTTCAGGTTGCCATGGATGCTTCAGTTTTAAGAGAAACACCAAAAGTCGAAGGGTGGACATCTTTCTTAGCGGTTTTTGGTAACCTTGCAACCCTGGCGGGACTAACAGGGACGATCATCGGTATGATCATTTCATTTAAAGCAGTGTCGGCGGCCGATGATTCTCAGAAAGCAATCGAGCTTTCAGAGGGTATTTCAAAAGCACTTAACTGTACGGCCTTTGGTCTCATGGTAGCCCTACTGGCAATTCTATTTTTCGGTTACTTTCAAATTCGTGTGTCTCGATTGCTCAATGATATGCAGGAGAGCAGTATGAGTTTGATGAACTTAGTAACAGCCAATCGCGATAAGTTAAAAATAGGCTAAAGAAAAGAGGCGCCAAAGATGGCTTCAATGGACACAGGGAATAGTGGTGGAAGACAGGTCAACGTTGAGTTGAACCTGGTTCCCTTTATTGACCTGATGAGTGTTTTAATCACGTTTCTTTTGATCACAGCTGTTTGGACACAAGTATCAATGATTCAAATTGGAAGCTCTCTCTATGGAAAGCAAACAGATGAGACTCCTGCGGATCCTCCACCATTAGCCGATTTACCTTTTAGACTCGATATTAAAAATGCAGGATACAGAGTTGTCATAGGTCGTGAAGTCGTTGAAGTTCCAAGCATTGGAGCAAACTTCGATAAAGAGACTCTCTTGGCAAGACTCCAGCAAATTAAAGAGAAGTACCCTGAAAAAGGTGATGCGGTCGTAACCATGGAAGATGATATTGCTTATGAGCAGCTTATTGTTGGAATGGATCTTTTGATACAAGCTGGTTTTCCTAGTATTTCAGTTGCAACAGGTAGTGCGCAGTAATGGCTATTTTTGTACCTGGTCTTAGAGACAAACATAATCGACCAAAAAATAACGGCAAGAGGGAAGTTGTAGCTCATCTTTCTCTAACAGCAATGGTTGATATGTTTACAGTGCTCGTGGTTTTCCTTCTTCAAAATTACAATACCCAGGCTATTCAAATTCAACAAAAAGTCGAATTACCAGAAGCACAGGCTATCAAGAAATTGCAGCCAGCAAATGTCGTGGTCATTGGTGATCGAGAGATTCTAGTAAATGACAAGAAGGTTGAGATATTGAGTTCTGTTCAGGATCAAGAGGCATGGCTCGTTGAATCACTCTATGCCAATTTGCAGATTCTATTTAGTGAAGGTGAACAGAGTTTAGAGGAAGACTTTCGACGAAGGCTGCAGCAGACCGTTACTGATGAGGCGCTTTTCGAGGAAGAGATGGCTGCCAAGAAAAAAGACTTACGCAGAATAACTGTTCAGGCGGGAAAAAAGCTCGATTTTCTAACAGTGAAAAAGATCCTGTATACTGTTACCGAAGCGGGGGCCTCAGAGGTCAACTTTGCTGTTGTTGAGCGTTCTGAAGATAAGTAAAAGTCTTAGCATGACTCCATTTTGATCCCTTGTTAGAGTGTCACTATGGATGCTTCATCTACTCAAAATCAATTTACCCATAAATTTCAAAGTCATGGTAAGCAGTTTGCTATTAAAACCTATGACAATTCTGATAAGTCAGCTTTAGAAGATTACTGCCAGCAGTGTGATCGGGAAGGGGTTGTTAACAACTCTTCGATTTACAATTTGAAATTGGGTCGAATGGGCGAAGAGCAATGGTGGTTGGTTTATGATGAGTTGGAATCAAAAATAGTGTCTGTAAGTGGTTGCTACCATTTTAAAGAGTATAAAGAGGGGGCCTATCGATGTATGTTTCGACTAGCCACATTGAAAGACTATCGAGGTAAAGCAGGTCCGTTCAGCAAAGATCAAAAAAGTTGCTTTGGATGGGGGAGACTCTTACCGTTTCAAGTCGCTTGGGCTAAATCCCAAGGAGCTAATAAACTGATTTTTACAACCAATTCTGGTGATGAAGGCGACGTTAATAGTTTGAGGCAAAATCGAGTTTGTGAATTAGTCTTCGAGAAACTTGGAATGGCAAAAAAAATCGACGAGATAGAGCTTTATTATAAAAAACAGAATCTTTGGGAAGTTTTAATTGAAGATGTTTACTCTAAAAAGAGGATCTCACTATGATAGTAGTTCAACGTCCTGAAGGCTCCTATTCTGGTTATAAGAATAAGATAGTGTCGTTCACTAATGGCGAGATTTCCTTAGGTGCAAGTGTTAAGACAAGTAATAATTATGAGGAACAGAATAATTTAGTTTTATTGCACGGTTCAGGTGGTCTTGGCTCAGATACAAAGTTGTGGGAGCGAGTTGGCCTAGATTTGGGATATAAAGTTATAACAATTGATCATTTTACTGGGCGAGGAATTGAGAAGCTTTTATATGATGGGAGTAAAGAAAAACCAATGAGTTTTTTTGAAGTCTACGATGACTTCTTATGCTTTTCTCAAGCACATTCTAAAATATTTGATAACGTTTCCACATCAGTGGTTGGATTCAGTATGGGTGGAGCTGCAGCAATGCTTTTGAATTCTGATGATTACGAGAAGGTCTTTGCTTTGTATCCATTAGTGTTGCCCTTTATGAAAGAGTTTGAAGCCGTCGATGGGCGAGGGCTTAAGTGTTTTTTTGGAGCGAGCGACAATTGGACAAAGCCTGAAGCATTGGAAATGCTTAATTCAAGACGAGAGGAAGGAGGGCCTATCTTATCTCAGCGTTTTGAAAATAGTTATCATAGTTTTTCTAAGCCTTGTACGTCAGCAAAATTTAAGGTTCTTGATTTGTTAGCTGAAGATTCAGACATTTATAATGTTAAAAACCGTGAAGAGTTTTCTTCAATATATAAGAATCAGTACAGTTCTTCCCGCAATATTGAATTAAAAGATACTAAGATTGAGTTTAGTTTTGAGGCCACTAAAGAAGTTCTTAGTCAGTTCTTTGACGAAGATGTCGATTTGGAAAGTTATTTACAGATTTTGTAGGATTTGAAGACTCGCTTAGGCAGCGTCTT
>CAZFYV010000104.1:0-6436 GCA_964523195.1 uncultured Pseudobdellovibrionaceae bacterium | reverse complement strand
TGGAAAGTTATTTACAGATTTTGTAGGATTTGAAGACTCGCTTAGGCAGCGTCTTGGTGCTGAACTTTAAATCGTTTGATGTAGCTTACTATTATTGCGGTTGCTTCAGCAGAGGGGTTGTCAAAAACTAAACCGTATAACCCATCTCTTGCTTTGTATCTCACGGTTGCCTTTGCTCTTATGATATCTTCTAGGTCGGGACTTTTGATTTCGAGATTAACAACTTGTCCAACTTCTAGTTCCTCTTCCAGATTCTTGATTGCGACTCCGCCGTGAGGAAACTTAATGTTTTTGACACCAAGACCTCCGACGGAAATAGTAGTTGAGCGTCCAACCAAATATTTGTCGTTAGCAACGAACACTCGAACAGAGCCCATGAGAGGTGCTCTTTCATTAACTCTTCTAGAAATCCCGAGTAAGTCGGTGACTTCCGGAGTCTCAAAAGCTTTTTTCCATTTGTTCATTTTAGTGCTTTTAATTTTTACCAAATCGAGGTCTTCAACCTGGTTTCTTAAGATATCAACAATCTCTACCAACTGAAATGGACCAAAGATCTCTGTGCCCTTTTGAAATGACCACATTTCCTCGACTTGTGTCTCATTTTGAGAATCTAAATATTTAGGTAATTCTTCTTCAAATCGGCCCGAGGGAATCCACTCGCTATGGCCCTTCCACCAAACGTAGCTCTCCTCTGGAACCCCTTGAGCAAGCCTCTGTCGGACTTGATCCGTAGTATAAGGTCCGAAGACAGTATCTTGAATATAAAGAAACCAAACTTTTTGCACAGAAAATTATCGGATTTTAGATACTTAGACTTTAATGCAACAAAGATTCCAAATATGGCCTTTGGTCGATTTATTGCTAATACCATGCCAAAAATAGTGGTATAATGTTTGAGAGCCATAGGAGTAAAAACTAGAGATGTCCCGTAAGAGCCTAATATTACTTTTGTTATTGTTTGGGGTCCTAGTTTTCGAAATTATCGTCTTTGCTCCGAAGGAAGTTGGCATCGATCAGAGGCCCAATAGTTCTGCCTCCAATCCAGAGGCCGAGCTGGATGAAACTAAAGAGCTCAGTGCTAAAGGGCTTCATGTGGTGGAGTCAAAGGGTGCAAGTGTAGATTGGGAGCTTTGGGCAGAGAATGCAGATCGACGAGTTGAAGATCAGCTTTGGTCTTTGGAAGATGTAAGAAGCAAATTCTATGGCGTTAAAAAAGTTGAGTATACGGTCACTGGAAACAAAGGACAGGTTTCTGAAGATCGAAAGCAGATGGTCGTCGAAGGAAATGTGTTAACACAAAGTACGAATGGCTATCGATTCGAGTCAGATGGAGTGACTTATAACTCTAAAGAGAAGCATTTAGAAAGTGAATCACAAATTAGAATGTTGGGCCCAGTTGATAAGGCAGGAGATAGATTAAAGTTAACAGGTAAAGGTCTTACAGCAGACCTTAACACAAATACGATTTTTGTTAAGAATGATGTTAGAGCTCAAAAAATGATAAAGAAGGATCAAGTGGTAACGATCAAAAGTAAGAAGGCTCGTTTTAATAATTTTGAAAAAACAGCAAAGTTTATAGGAAATGTAGTTATTGATTTTGAAGATATGAGAATTACAGGACCTGTAGCTGAGTTTAAATACAAAAAAGGTTCGGACTTGATTGATTCTGTTGTGGTAGATGGTGGAGTAAGAGTTACGGACGTCGACAAATGGGCGACATCAGACAAAGTCAGTGTCTTTTTTGAGAAAGATAAATATGTTTTCCAGGGAAAACCTCGAGTTGTTCAGCAAAACGATGAGTTGCGCGGAGACAAAATAGTTTTCCTTAACGGTGGAAAGAAAGTTCGAGTTGAAAACGCGAGAGCTAAATTTGAGCCTGAAGAAAAGAAAGAGTAAGAATCGATGAGTCGATTAGAAGTTAAAGATATTTCAAAATCCTTTAAACAACGAAAAGTTGTTAATGGTGTTTCTTTGGAAGTTGAGTCAGGAAAGGTTGTTGGGTTATTGGGTCCAAATGGAGCTGGTAAGACCACGAGTTTCTATATGGTAGTTGGTTTGATTACTCCTGATGAAGGTGAGATTAGATTGGAAGATCGATCTATTTCCGATTATCCAATGTTTCAGAGAGCACGAATTGGTTTAAGTTATTTACCACAGGAAGCTTCAATTTTTAGAAGACTTACTGTTAGAGAGAATATTTTAGTTGCGCTTGAAGCTCATGGAGTTAGTGGTGCCGCTAAAAATGAAAGGTTAGAGTCACTGCTTGACGAGTTTAGTCTCGGGCATATCAGAGACAGTTACGGTTATGCACTTTCAGGTGGTGAAAGACGTCGTGTAGAGATTGCTAGATCTTTGGCGGGCAGACCAAAGTTCTTACTGTTAGACGAACCTTTTGCTGGGATTGATCCCATTGCGGTTGGTGATATTCAAGAAATGATTAAAAAACTTAGAGACAAAGGTATTGGAATTCTTATAACAGATCACAATGTAAGAGAAACCTTAGGAATTTGTGATTTTAGTTATATATTGAAGGAAGGCCGAGTTCAGGTAAAAGGCACGCCGGAGGAAATTGCAAATTCGGATGTTGCTAAGAAGTTTTACTTGGGCGAAAACTTTCAGCTTCATTAGGAGGTCAGATGGCAATCCAAATGAAACAGAGTATGGAGCTCAGACAGACTCTGAGAATGACTCCACAACTCCAGCAAGCAATCAAGTTGTTGCAACTATCGCGCTTGGAGTTGGAAGCTGCTGTTCGAAAAGAATTGGAAGAAAATCCAATTTTAGAAGAAGGACTTGAAGTTCCAAATTCGGAGACTCAAGCTGATGCGGCGAACTCTGATCAAGCCACAAACGATCAACAGGATCCTCAGAAGCAGGATGAATTTGATTGGGAAAACTATGTAGATAATAACTACAAGCCAGCACAAAGTGGTGGAAGTGGTAACGAAGAGATCATGAATTATGAGAATGTGATTTCAACGACCGAGACCCTTCATGACCATTTAACATGGCAAGCTCAAATGTATGGTTTTAATGAGGAAGAGTTGGCTCTTGCCTCTATTTTGATTTCTTATGTTGATGATGATGGTTATCTTAAAGTCGATATTGAAAAAATTGCTGATGATGAAGGAATCGAACCTAAAGAGCTGGAAGAAATGATTCCGTTTCTACAGGAATTTGATCCACCTGGAGTTTGTGCAAGAGATCTAAAAGAGTGTCTTTTGATTCAAGCTAAACATTTACAGGAAGATACTAACGATTTGGTATCTCTGATTTCTTCGCACCTTAAAGATTTAGAGAAGAAAAATTACGAAGGTATCGCGAAAACCATGGGCGTAGATTTAGAGGATGTCATTGAGATGTGTAAAATCATCTATACGATGGATCCTAAGCCTGGTCGTGCATTTATGAGTAATGATACTCATTACGTCACTCCAGATGTTTACGTATACAAGGTTGGCGATGAATATATGGTATCTTTGAATGAAGATGGTTTGCCAAGATTGAGAATATCTAATTTCTATAAAAATGTTCTCAAGACAGCAGGAACTAACGATACTACACAAGAGTATATTCAAGATAAGTTGAGGTCTGCAGTTTGGTTGATTAAATCCATCCACCAAAGACAAAGAACTATTTATAAAGTTACTGAAAGTATTGTGAAGCACCAAAAGGACTTTTTTGAAAGAGGCCCTGCTCACATTAAGCCGATGATCTTAAGAGACATTGCCAATGATATTGGAATGCATGAATCCACAGTCAGTCGTGTCACAACGTCGAAGTATATGCATACTCCACGTGGTATTTTTGAGCTGAAGTACTTTTTTAACTCTGGTATTTCAAAATCCAATGGTGATTCGCTGGCCAGTGAGTCTGTGAAGCTTAAGATTAAGCAATTGATCGCTGAGGAGAATCCAAAGTCACCTCTGTCTGATCAAAAGATTGTCGATTTACTCAAGAAAGAAGGAATTCAGATCGCACGTAGAACAGTCGCGAAATATCGCGATGTTTTAAAGATCTTACCTTCGAGTAAACGAAAAAAGTATTTCTAGGTTTTTGCATAACCTCTTTTCAATGAATAAAAGTTCGTCGTTTCAGAATGGTGAAAAGAGGTTTGTATCGGTAAAGACCGTTCGCATCTAATCTACGGCATTTGAGCGTTTCGAATTGATACGTGTGTGTATGCCTGCCCCCAAAACTGGTTCGCAATTTGCAATTTTTATCTAGAAGGCTAGAGAGCGTTTTAAAGTTAAATGCTTTTGAAATTACTAGAGGGGTAATTATGGTATTACAAGCTTCAGAAAAAAGAGCTCCAAGATACAAGCTATCCGATCGAGATGACTCTACTGTGCGCTTTGTGAGGGCGTCAGACACCCGTTCTATGCGTGTGGCTAAGATGATCGACCTATCTCGGTCAGGTGCCTTATTTGAGATGGAGCAAGGCTCTGTCCCTCTTAAAAATGAAACAGTTTTATTCGAGTTTAAAGTTCCAGGACTTCCGGAAACAGTAGTTTGGAAGGGACGAGTCGCTCGTATTGAAAATACAGATGCAGTGGCCTATGCAGGTGTTCATTTCCATGAAATGCCAGAAGTCTTTTCTACAAGTCTTGAACGTGGTTTGCAGAGGAGTTTGGATCAGGTTATCGAACTAGAAGATCTTGGCTTAGAAAGAGTTGAGCGCGAGCGGCAGAAAAAGATTAATGCTCAAGAATATATCTTGGGTGGATTATTGGGAATGTTTGCTACGGGCGCATTGTTTCTTATGTTGCTTAACCCATATTCTCCTCAGCCTGCTAAGGAAGTTGAAGCACGGGGAGTTTTTAATCCTGACAATATAGAGATAACCAACTATCAGCCTATGAGAGTTAAAACACTTGATGAGCGTAAAAAGAAAATCGAAAGAGAGCTCGCCAACGAAGGAAAATAGTTCTTAGGGACACTATAAGTCACCATTAAATATTTTGAATAGTTTTTAAGTAAAGAGGGTTCAGGGTGAATCCTCTTTTTTCATTTGTCTCGAACTTGGACAGGACTTTATAGAACTCTTAGTTTTTTAATAATTTTTGCTGGCAAACCTCGGCTTTTGTCTAAGCCTTACCGATATCTAATATTACAACCATATAGAAAAAGAGGGGTGCTAATGAAGTTGAATTACACTTTCAAGCAAATTGAGAAGTCCCAGTCCGTAATCGATTACGTCGAAGAGAAACTCCAAAAACTCAACAAGTTTGAATATAGACCTCAGGTCGCAAACGTGGTCTTTAAAGTTCAGCGTCACAATCATGTCACCGAAATTGTATTAACAGGGAATGACGGAAAAATTCAAACAATAGCATCTGCTGATTCATTTACAGCTTCTATTGATACCGCTATTCAAAAGCTACAACGTCAGCTTTCTAGGATTCACACGAAGTTTGCTAATAAGAAAAAGCCACAGCAGTCTAAAATGGGACGCTTGGCACGACTTCGCCCGAATATGGAATATGACTACCAGTGGCAGCCTGGGCGCCGCTCTGGGAAAGCTGCCTAGAGTACTGCTTTTATACCAAATGATAACTGAAGGGCTTCAGGAAGCCCTATTTTAGGGCCTTAGCGGGCCCTATCTACTAGATATTCTTGACCGAATCATTGGGTTTTGCTACCGCTTTAGGTTTGAACAAAGTAAGGAGGCATAAGCCCAATGAAAAACTATCTATTTACCAGTGAATCCGTTTCTGAAGGACACCCAGATAAAGTTTCTGATCAAATTAGTGATGCCATTCTTGACGCTCTTTTAGAAAAGGACCCTCACAGCCGTGTGGCTGCTGAAACAATGGTAACCACGGGTTTATGTGTGGTAGCTGGAGAAGTTACAACTAAAGCTCAGGTTGAGTTAAATTCAATCATTCGTAAGACAATAGAAGAAATCGGATACGATGATGCTAACAAAGGTTTGGATTATAAATCTTGTGCTGTATTAACAGCTTTGGATCAGCAAAGTCCTGATATCGCCATGGGTGTGGACTCTTCTTCTGACAAAGAGCAGGGAGCTGGTGATCAAGGCTTGATGTTCGGTTACGCTTGCGATGAGACAGATCAACATATGCCTCTTACGATTGATCTTTCCCACAAACTCGTTAAAGACCTTGCGACACTTCGTAAAAATGGAACTCTTCCTTGGTTGCGTCCTGATAGTAAAAGTCAGGTAACGGCTGAATACGATAACGGAAAGCTAAAGCGCATTGATGCTGTTGTTATTTCAACTCAGCATGACGATGACATTAGCCTTGATCAGGTCAAAGAAGGTGTGATGGAAGAGCTTATCAAAAAGTCACTTCCTGAGAACTTGATTGATAGTAATACGAAATATCACATCAACCCTACAGGCCGATTTGTGATCGGTGGTCCCCATGGGGATTGCGGTTTAACTGGCCGTAAGATTATTGTTGATACCTAT
>CAZFYV010000103.1:0-10810 GCA_964523195.1 uncultured Pseudobdellovibrionaceae bacterium | reverse complement strand
AGAGATCACAAACCAGCAGATCAAATTTTTGATCAAGATTTGAACCTAAAATGAGCTCATGAGAGTAGTCCCTTGCGTTAGTGTTCTCAAATAGGTGAAATTTATCATGATTTCTGAGGGACTCAGCCAACTGTGCAGTTCCAACGTCGATTCCAACAACCCGTTGAATACCCCCTTGGATCAGGCAATCTACAAATCCTCCTGTGGAGGTTCCCAGATCAATTGCTGTTTTTCCAGATATCTGGAGTCCAACCTTATCTATTGCACCGTCGAGCTTTAAACCTGCTCTCGATACATATTTTAAAACTGAAGTGTCTTCGATCCTAATGGTCTCAACATTCAATTCTTCAAGCTCAAAACCGGGCTTAAGAACTTTCTTCCAAACTTTTTGATAATAGACTTGGACGGCACCACTTTTAATCAACTGTTGTGCTTTTGATCGCGTTGAAACGAGTTCGAGTTTTACAAGCCATTGATCTAAACGCATGTAAGCTCCTCGTTTTACTCTGGAGCCCAAGAATATCTATCTAAATCAATAGCGTAGTTTTCAGGGTCAACCGAAGACAATAATTTTTCCATCTTGGATCTATTCAAGACACGAAAGTCACCAAAGCCACTGACCAATAGGTCTCCATCTAAAACTCTAAGTTCAGCCTTTATTTCAAGATGGGTTGGCGTCACTTTTGATAAATATGACCGCGTCTCCAATTCTTGAAAAAGGGGGGCAACTTGGTGATACTCAAAATTTAACTTCGCAGCTACTGATGGAATATCAAAGGCCCAAGAAGTCACACCCATAGCTTCATCCAAGAAGTAAGCTGAGGCTCCACCATGGACATGAAGAGGCGGCCCCTCTGCGATATATCCCATTCGAAGCCGCCCATATATTAAGCCTGATGGAGTATCCATAAAAAATTTGTTTAAAACTTTTGTTTGATCATCTAGTTCGCTGGAAACAGCTCGACCGGCACCAATACTAAATGGCAGATCTTTTATTTCTTTCCAGGTCTCTGGAACGTTTTTTAAAAATTCTTTGCTTTTGGGCATTACTTTTTACGTGTGCGATTATATTCAACAATAACTTTTAATTCGTCGGCTGAAGATCCAAAACCACTTAAAAGGTCTAAACATTCTTTTGAGAGCTCTTCCAAATAGGCTGTGGCTCCGTCCAACCCTAACAATGAAGTAAAACTCGCACTATCATCTTCACCGTGATCTAAAATATCATCAGCGACTTGAAAGGCCATTCCTAATGACTCTCCAAAGTCTTTCAAATCATTAATTTCTTGTTCGGTCGCCTGAGCAAGATAAGCAGCTCCAACGACAGCTGATCTGATGAGTGCACCAGTTTTCATCTCGTGAATTTTCGTCAATAACTCTCGATCGGCTTTAAGTTTAACACTGGCTAGATCGATCGCCTGTCCTCCAACCATTCCTCTTGGACCGGCTGCTCTTGATAGTTCTAAACAAGCCTTCAAAGCAGACTCTGGGTGAGCCATATAGTTGGAAGAAATCAAATAAAATGCTTCTGTCTGAAGAGCATCACCTGCTAAAAGAGCCGTTGTTTCGTCAAATTTCACATGATTAGTTGGTTGACCTCGACGTTCATCATCGTCATCCATACATGGAAGGTCATCATGAATCAAAGAGTACGTATGGATAAACTCTACGGCAGCTCCATAGGCCAATACTTTTTCGGCAGGATAACCAAGTAACTCCGCAGTTAAAATCGACAAAACTGGTCTAAACCTCTTACCACCGTTACTCAATGAGTATTTCATGGACTCATAAAGACGCCCTAGTCCTGGCGTCTGACTTTCATAATTAATCAGAAACGATTTAATGTAAGAGTCTACAAGCTTCGCTCTTGAAGAGATAATTTCTTTGGCATCGTTATCCATATGAGCCTCTAATTTTACTCGTTAGGGATTTCAAAATCTTTATCAGTTACCTGACCGTCATCATCTACTTTGAGCAACAGTTTAACCTTCTGCTCTGCTTTATCTAACTCTTGGTTGCAATCTCTAGAAAGCTTAACGCCTTCTTCGAAAAGCTTTAAGGAATCATCCAGTTGAAGATCTCCTGACTCCATTTTCTCTACAATTTCTTCTAAGCGGCTTAATTTTTTCTCGAAATCCATTTAAACCTTACCTTTACCTTTATTACTTTTTGAAGACTTCTCTTTAGTCATCTCAGAGACATGACTATCATTAATTTTTTTAGACACTTCTGCTTCAATTCGCCCTTTTGAAAATTGAATTTGCACTTTATCGCCTTCTTTTAATTGAGACGAATCTTTGATCACAGATTTTTGATTTGAAACTATTGAATAGCCCCTCTCTACAACTCGCAGTGGGCTAACTGAATCTAATACCGAAGTGGCTCTTGCGTAGTCTTGTCTTTTAGATTGCAGCTGAGAAAGCATACTCTGTTTAGTGCGAGCTTGAATATTCTGGAGGTTTAAGCGCTTTTGCTTTATCACCTCGTCGGGCTGCCCCAACATTTCTCTTAAATGAGCCAACCTCATGCGATAGCGCTCTAGAGTTAGTTTCAGCGACTGATGCACTCTTGTAAGAAGCTCATCATTTCTTTGACCTAAATCTTGAAGTCTCTTTTGTGGATCCACAAGTCGACGGGACATATGGACTAATTTTTGTCTTACAGCTTTAAACTGATTCGAAAGATTCATCATCATGCGCTGGTGATAGTGATTTATCTTTTGTTTAAGCTCATCAGCATTCTTTGCAACAAGTTCAGCTGCCGCAGATGGAGTTGGCGCTCTTAAGTCGGCAACGAAATCTGAAATTGTAAAATCAATCTCATGTCCAACCGCCGAAATGATGGGCACAGGACAGTTTGCAACTTCACGAGCAACTGCTTCATCATTAAAAGCCCATAGGTCCTCCATAGACCCTCCGCCTCTTCCAACGATTGCTACATCAACATCTTTCATCTTATGAATCATTTTTAATCCTGCAACAATGCTTGCGGGAGCAAGATCACCTTGAACACTGGCGGGGATTATTGAAATTTTAGCGCCTTTATAACGGCGACCTAAGACATTAAGCATATCCCTGATAGCTGCACCAGTGGGCGAAGTTACAATAGCAATATGTTTAGGTAGATGTGGGAGAGGACGTTTTTTTGACTGATCAAATAATCCTTCTTTTTTTAGTTTCGCTTTCAATTGCTCAAAAGCTTGCTGTAAAGCTCCTGCTCCAACAGGCTCCATCACTTCGCAGAAGACTTGATAATTTCCACGAGGCTCATAAACAGTAACTTTACCTCTTACAATAACTTCCATTCCTGTTTCAGGGCGAAACTTTAGTTTGGAGTTAAACCCCCTAAACATTACTGCATTAACTTGGGCATTTTTATCTTTAAGACTAAAATAGTGGTGACCAGAAGTGTGGGCTTTAAAGTTTGAAATTTCACCCTGAATCCAGATCGTTCTAAACCGACCTTCCAATTGCTCTCGAATGAGCCTGTTGAGCTCTGAAACCGAATAAACATGTTTTTCAGGCTCAGAAGACTTTTCCTCTTCTTTTGTCTCCGGTGACTCTTTGACCTCAAGTTGATCAATCTTGGATTCTGCAGAAGTTGATTTAACTGACTTTGCTTGAGGCTTTGAAGATTTGGTACCGGTTTTCTTTTTTGTCTCTTGCTCGGTTTTACTTTCTGTATCAGATGACGTTTGTTTTTTGTCATCGGAAGTGGTCTGACTTTCAGAGTAGTCAAAAAGACTTCCCCAAGCCGAATCTGAACTGCTGGATTTTTTCGACTTAATTGCCGGAACTCGAGAATTTTTAGACGCAGATTTGCCTTTGGTTGAGGAATCCTGGGATGACATTTCTAAAAGGCTCATTTGGTCATCAGACATGGGGCGTAGGCTACGAATTTGTAGTCTTGGGGTCAATTGCAGAAGGCTTAAACGACCCTAGGAATGGGCATTTGCTGCGCTGCGATCACTATTATTCCTCTCGGTGCACTTGGGTACATTCCGGACAATACAGCCCAATTTTCGAGACAGAGCCCTAAAATTCACTAATCCTTAGACACCTGAACATATCAAATCGGTACCCTTTTATAGACCGCTTTAGATGCTTTCCCGGAAGGTCTATAACTTAAATATGGGTAGGTTTTTTAGATTTATAGCCATTCTTGCTCTCCTAAGCACTTCGATACTTTTGGTTTCTTGCCAGAAGAAGTCGGCTGAACCAGCTAGTTCTATCGTCAATCCAAGTACCAGCCCAGATATTCAACCCAAAACACAATGTGTGTTCGCAGATGATTCCTTTAGGTCACCTGAAAGCATTAAAGAGGTCGTTGATCTTATAAACGCCTTACCCAAGCCGCTTTCGATCCACTGCTTTTTGTACAACTTAGATTTGCCATTTAATTTTGTTGCTACAGCGAGTAGCTTTAGCGCTCAACCGGCACCCAATGCTGCTAGTCCAAGAATTTTTCTTATCCACGACTCATTGATCATCAGTGTTGTTCCCGATGGGTTCGCCAGAGACTCCATCGAATTTAGTGAAGTCATTCTAGGGACTGATCGCAGTATCAAAGCCGATATCAAATTTCCAATCACAGAAACCATGAGTGAAAGTGACGCCTACTTAAGTATTCAATCAAGTTCAGGTGGAACGAGTTGTAAAATTTGTCACGGAAGCGAGACGAACCTTGGAGGAGGAAAGTATTCATCACGAATAATCGATCCCGATCCATTAGAAAATGTCAGCTATGAATCAGTTAAAACACTCACTGAGCAATGCTCTTCTGAAAATGATGAATTTAGATGTGAAATGCTAAAAATTGTTTTAAGTAATTCCAGATTAACTGATGAAGGTTGGCCTTTTTAAATCCAAAGTCTCTGTAGTATCCAGATAGCCCCAACAACGAGGCAAATCATTGAGAGCCTGTGAGCAGCCTGCCATCTCTGATGGACAAAAGATCCAAAGTTTTCTTGGGCGATTTTTTCGAGTACTGGCAAATTGGTCAATGCCGTGAAGATCACCCCATAGGCGAATACAATGTAGGGAAAATAAAAATCCAGGCTCGTTCCAATCATATTTAACTTTTCGGATAAAAAGCGTCTCAAAATGAGTCTAGTTCAGCTATAAATACTCGCCTAAGAACCTGAAATTCCGTCAAATTTTGAATCAATTAAGCCGATAGTATAGTCGTGAGAGTGATAAATTTAGTGGTCTTTTTAGTCCTTTGGCCGATGGTGGGATTGGCAAAGGATATTCCTGTTTTAGAGTTGAGGGTAAGTCACCCTGGCTTGCGCCTTACATTGTTAAACTATGAATCCTATTTACAATATCAAGTAGGTGAACTCAAAAAGACTGTCTACCTCAAGAAGTGCAATGAGAAGGCCTATGAAAGATTATTCCTCAAAGTAAATAGCCTCTATTCATCTACCCCTATAATCAATATTCCTAAAAAGCCTACGAGAAAAGCATCAAAATTACTCTTGCGAGATCACTATCCAATAAAGTTTGGTCAAAAGACTCAATTAGTTCCAAAAAATTCTAGATTTGGAAAATTCATAGACTCTCTCACAAATGAAATTCTCTTCCTGGAAACAAAGGGGAGGAGCTGTGAATAAGGTTTTAATTGCGCTCATTATATTATTCACGTCAGCGCTTTGGGCAGAAAGCATTCCCCCAGAGTTCGTTACATTTATCAACGATAGTCTTTGTACCACTGACTCTATGAATTCGAGACTTCGAAGCCACGATTGCCAAAGTTGTCATGGACACCCAAATGCTGAACCCCATGTAGAAACATCTCTATACCAGAGATGTGCCTCAAATGTTTGTGGATCAAATGACATTCCTACCATCAACGAAACTGCAAATCGGGCACAAACACGAGCAGCTTCTAACCAACAGCGAATCAAAAACCAAATTCGCGCCCGTCTAACGGATTTGGCAGATAGCGAACTAGCTCAGCTAAGAGCAAAATCAGATCATGCGATCTTTAGACTTTTCGGTAAACGACCATCAAGCGATGCACCCGATGAAGAAATTCGAGCTTCTAATCTTAATACAGTTCGAGATTTTTACCAGTATGCAGTCTTCACCACTGATGACCAAGGTGTTAGAACCCTTGATCGCAGTTCAACCGAAATGCGCTTTCGTATGTTAAATACGAACCCACAAAATGCAGACTACTTAATGGATGTTATGGAGATCTACGCAGAAAACGGCCGAACACCCTCATATAGGATAGAATGTGGAAATAACTACCCTGCTTTGTAGGTGAATTCCTCTTTCTCTCTTCAGAAATACAGATTTCAAACTCCTTTTTCAAGAAGACGACTGGTCGAGATCATCTCTCGAGATATCCGAACAATAGAAGAACGAGGAGACCCTCAAAGTGTTGCCTATTATAAGCAAGTCGTATCCCAGATGCCTGAGCCCTCGAATATGAGTGAAGAGCAAGTTGTTCGACTAATGCGAATTCGTCTGCAGACAGAGGATCGAGCATTTGAACTGAGTCATCCTCAACTGAGAGCGAAACTAGCAGATCGAGAAATGGCAGTCAGAAGCAATAGTCCCTATACGACTGCCGAACAAATGGCTGCAAGACAGGGAATGAATCGTTTAGAAGCTTTTTTAAATGATGAACAGGCCCAAAGAGAAGCCAGGGAAGCTATGATCGATCGATGTGCAGAAAAAATGGCAATGCATATGCAAAGTCTACCGAGTCAATCAGATGTTCAAAGGTTTAATGCGAATAAGCCTGGCCTGATCAACAATTTTGTGATCAAAGCTACTGCTCGTCTATCAGGAGAATCACAAGAAAGCATTAAAACAGTCTTTCGCGGTGGAGTCGACTTTGTCCTGCCACCAACAAGAGAAGGGTTTATCGAAAATTATCAACAAGACCTGACTGATATCAGAAACAGTACTCTTGAACCAAGTTCACCGGAATGGAGTCAACGAATAAGAGGTGGTGATTTATCGCAGTTCTTCTCGTTATTCAGTAACGAAAATGCATTTGAACAAGTCGAAGAAAGGGCCTGCCAGTTTAACACCCGCTTTCATGCCTCTGACAATGAGGTAACTGATACAGGTGCCATTACAATCAACGGACCCGTTTTGCAGAATATTAATCTAGCGAGAGGTATCGCGAACCATGAAATGGCCCATGTTATGGCCAAATCACTTGAAAGAGAAGGCAGCGAAGAGTCCAAGAAGTGGTTAAGTGACACCAAGTCTTGTCTTGCTGCTAAACACAAAGCTCCAGAACGAGGAGGTATCGGGCTTATCGATTTTCTTAGCCCCCTAGATTCCAACGGAGTGGATCTAGCAAATGAAGATTTTGCAGATATGATTTCTGCAGTAGTAGGTAGTGAAAATTACGCATGTAATTTCATCGACACTAATCCTGTTTCGGGTCTTGATCTTCAACTGGAAAGCGAGAATGCGACGACGCATTCTACAGGTTTTTATCGCCTTCTACATATGGAAGGGGTGCGCAGGAGCGGCCTTCCTCAAACTTGCCAGGATGCTCTCCAACAAAACGAAGAGGGAGACCGCGACTTTTCAAGCTGTATGAATCCAGCAGCAGCACTCCCAGCTCAGCAATAGATGTGACCTAAATTGGCAAAATTAAAAGCTTTTCAATGGCTTTTGAGAATCTCTAAATATCGATATAGACCCTAAGTATTACTTTTGGGGTTATTAATGCTTAAGCAATTTTTAGTTGTTCTTTTAGGGGTCTATTGTGTCTTACCAAATAGCGCTTTTGGTGACACGTCTTCTTTTCCTGAACCCATTGCCGGCTCACAAGATGTTTCAGAGGCCTTTAAAGTCTTTCTCCTTGGAGACGGACAGAACAACAAAGTGAAAGTCACTCACCCTCATTATAGTTCGAAACCAAAACTATTTCTTCCGGAACGTATGGATATTCCCCACGTAGATATCGACATCAGCCTTGGAAGCCCATTCTACCGGGTAGCAACTCACCTTTCTTGGCTGAGTGGCCCTGAAGGACAGGCGGGTCCCAATGCACTTATCGTAGATAGAGATCAAACCCTATCGGAAGAATACTTGAAGTATTTTGTGATTCAAAAAGATGGTAAGGCGTATATTCGTTTTTACCTTCATCCTCTCGATACTCATTATGAGCCCATTTTATTTAAATACCTTAATGAAATTGGTGCAAATTATGAGAGAGGTAGTGAACTCAAAGGCTACAATACGGCCTCAAGAAGTCTTGTAGTATATGACCCTGAAACGGGTTTTGCTTTTTCACTAAAGACAAATACGAATACAACGAGTCAAGGTGATGGCAAAGGTGAACTCAGACCCCTTCCCACGCGTTATGCTCAAGCGGTTCGCGAGATTAGCGATCAGTTTTATAAACAAAAGCATCGATTTAAACACTTAGATATCGCTTGGGAACCGCTAAGTATTGGTATTCCAGCCATTGACCTGGCAACTTCTGTCAGAGTTATGGACCCTCTCAACCAGAATGAAGAATTTCACCTTTCTGGCTTTGTCTATAACGACAATGAGAAAGCCCATGAGATGGCAAAAAAAGCCGGCATGTCTTATCAGGAGTTTTGGGAAAAGGCCTTTTATATAAAAGGCCAAGCCATGGCTGAGCTCGCACTCATCGGTGGTTTCTGGTGTGGTTCCAATCATGCTCAAAATTTTAGATGGGTCCTAGATAAAAATCACCAGCTTCTTCCCAAGATTGTATTCCTAGATATTAGCGATGGAAAACCAATCGCACCCATCTTCGAAGCCCGCGGTGAGCATGCTTTTTTAGAGAGATGGAAGAAGGTCAACTCTACAAGTCTAAATTCTAACGAACCCATCAAAGACAAAATTCAATTCACCAATTTCTTTAGAGGTGATTTTGGAACAGCTAAAAGTGAGCATCATCAAGCTATGCGTAATGGTTTAATCGCTAGAGCCAGTGAACTATTGGGAGTCTCTGCTAAAGAAATTCATGAGGTCTTAAATAAGACCCAAGCCATCTCTAAAAACAACACCTACGGTTGGCATATGAGTTTAAAAAATAAAAAGAAAGCAGCCGTCCGAGCAGCTCATTCTTTCATTCAACAGGAACGATTTTCTGGGAAAACCTGTTCATCACTTTTTTGAATTTTAACGAAGTCAATTAACTCATTTTCGACACATTTAAAGACGTAAAATAAGTCTCAATTAAGCCTTACTGAGGTCACCTACTTCTCGTTTTTCAAGTCAAAAAAAAACGATTTTAAAAAAAAATTTTGTAAAGAAAAAAACGCTCAGTAACGAATTTTGTCTAATTTTGATTTCATTACTAATTTTAAAGACTTGCTAGACCAGGTCAGAGGCCTATTTAGAGAGGTTTTTAGTGGGTTTTTTAAGTGTTTTTTGTTATGTTCAAAAAAGAAGTTCCGTGGATTATATCCACGAGAATAAAGAAATCCTACAAGCTTTTTTTTCGGGGACCGTCCCTGACAATGGTGAGCAAGCCCGATGCGACTCGGGAAGCCTAAAGTTGTTAAATAGTCACCCACCTAATAATGCTCGGATTTCGGATTCTCGTGACCATGGGGCTTTTTTTTTGCCTTTTTTGCTTCTAAAACTTACTTCTAAAACTATAGTTTAGAAATCTATAATTATTATTCTATTTAATAACAATAACAGGCCTTCAAGTTCACACTTCTAATATGATTAAAAGAACACTCACCCTAGCTATAATCTTTGGTGTAGCTCTACTCGCTGCTGCCTTTTCTTCGAAAAAAATTGAACAAAAAAACAAGGCCTTACAATCTATGGATATTCAAAAATTTCACTTCACTAGCTTTCAACACGAACGATCACGGGACTCCAATTCTCAACTTGAACATATCGTATACAGCTCAGAAGACGAATTGTTACGGTTCTACAATGAATGGCAAGGTTATCACCCGGGACCTGGGGGAGGAAAAGAACCTGACACTCAGTACTTTATGACCGAAGAAGCACTTAAAACGGTACAGAACTTTCTAAAGGAGAACGAGCTTCTCAAAAGTGATGGACCCAAATCAAAATCTCCTGCTGAACCTTCCTATGATGAGTTTCGTAATCGAACTTATGGAGCCACCGTTAGTCTTGAATTAAAATCAGGCGAGAAAATCATTCATACTTTCCAATACTCCACAGGTGGCCCAAGAGAAGATGACAAGGAAAAGGATCCTTTAAATCAGAAACTCTTAGCACTTAAAAAACTTCTTGAGGAACTCAGGTACGGAAAACTTGGTGGAACCCCTGCCTTGGAAATGAGGAAAAAAACTCAAGAAGAAATCGAAAACGAAATGCACGAGCGATCCTATGGACATTTCAAAGGTGAAAAACCAAAAGTCCTTGATAGATTCAGCTTTTCGAAAAAAGTCGAAGAGTTGGGTGCGAAAAAATACTCAAGCTCAAACTATGTCTATCCCGTTTACGCTTTAGACTATCAATTCAACAAACTACGGGTCACCTACTACACTCAAGGTGGGGCAGAAAAATCATCAGATATATTTTACAGTGAACTGCCGAAAGAGACGGTTCAGAAAATGCTCGCTCTTTTTATTGAACACAATTTTTATGGTAAGGAACTGAATTCCCATTATGTCAGTCCAAAAGACATTAAGTCAGGGGCTCGCAAGGTCACCTATGAAATGGATCTCCATTTTGGACCACGTTGGATGCGAAAAACAGAGTACAAATTGATCTACTACAAAGATTGGGAAATGGATCAGCCAACTAAAGAAAACAAAGCTCTTATTGCCAGTTATGAAGCCCTTGAGAAGGCTCTCCTAGAATTTATTAGCTCT
>CAZFYV010000102.1:0-10854 GCA_964523195.1 uncultured Pseudobdellovibrionaceae bacterium | reverse complement strand
GAAGTAGTTCGTGCCGGGTCAGAAGGTGCATCAGGATATATCGTGAAACCTTTTACTCGCAATGGAGTTCTCACACGTATCGAAGCGGCCATGCAAAAGTTCAAAGAAGTGGGTTAATCACTTCTACTTTAAAATTAAACTTATCCAAAGCCATCTTCTAAGATGGCTTTTTTATTAGTCTTTTCCGAAACGTTCGATAATGAAACAGTGACATTCTTGCGCTAACACCTACTCATTTTCTAAACAATATTAAGGGTAGAAATCACTTTATTCGCATATTAGCTCCGGCACAGCTATTGAAATATAGATTATCAATAGCGGGTGACAAAAACGAAGGGGTCTACAATGAACAAATTTTTAAAACTTCTATTAAGCTTTTTTTCCATCCTATTTATCAGTCAGATTTCACAAGCTCGATTAAATCACGATATCGATGCGGGCTCAGCTTCAATAGACGTTTCGAGATCTATTAGTCCATCTAAACTTACAGTGAGTATGACTCAAGACGAATGCATGCAGCAATTTGGAAACTCTCCAATGTGTGAAAACCTAGCTTCAATACGTGGTATGACTCAAGAGCAGTGCATGCAACTTTTTGGAAACTCTCCGATGTGTGAAAAACTAGCATCACTTCAAGGAATGACTCAAGAAGAGTGCATGAGGCACTTTGGAAACTCTCCGATGTGTGAGCAATTAGCATCCCATACTGGTCCTGTGGAAATTCGCGTCGGAATGACTTCTACTCAGTGTTTTTCAATCTATGGAAATTCAAAAATGTGCGAGAGACTAGCACAACAAGAAGAAGGCTTATTATCATCCAATGACACAGTTAATACCTGTGGAAATGATCTCTATAAGTGGTGTCCTTCAGCTGATACATCTAGTAGCTCTGAAGTAGGACTATGTCTTAACCAGCACAAATCAGTTTTATCACCTCATTGTGCTCGATCCGCTGGCATCCCTCGACAGGGCGATGGAAACATTCACCTTTCTCAGGCAACCGTTAATCAAACTGGTGGAGTAAGACTTAGCCAGTAAGCCTCAAAATCACCGGAGTCCTAGGCAAAACTCCGGCTACAGAGAGGTTCGGTATTTTAACAAAAAATCATAGGCTCACCAAAACGGTGAGCCTTTAATATTTTAAACTATTATCTTTTAAGGTTAATAACTTCGCTAAGTAGCTCATCTGACGTTGTAATTGTCTTCGCATTCGCTTGGAAGTTACGCTGATTCTGAATAAGTCCTACGAACTCATTTGCAATATCAACAGTTGATCTTTCAAGGGATTTCGCGAATACTTTACCGCGACCAGCAGCATTTGGCTTACCCACATCAGGAGTTCCTGAGGATCTAGCTTCTTTAAAGCGGTTGTTACCAACTTTGAAGAGACCTTCTGGGTTTTCGAATTTAGCGAGAGCAATCTGAGCTAAATCGCGAGTTTCACCATTGCTGTAAAGAGCAGTTAGGATACCAGTATCATCAAACGAAAGGTTCGTGATCGTACCAGCGGCCGCACCGTCTTGCTGCCAAGAAATCAGATCTGACTCTTTACCGTACTGCTTGGTACCATCTAAGCCATTTCCTTGGTCTGTTGTTACAGCATCACCGAAGTCAATTTTGATTTGTTGATTCTGAAGAGCTCCACCAGCAAAGTTAAAGTTACTTTCAGTGATTTCCTCAGTATCCAATTTACCATCTACTGTGAATGTAAGAGCTCCTTTAACAACGCTAGCCATCTTACCTTCTTCTCCACCAGTTACTTCTTTTCCATCAACTAAACCATTGTACTCCCAAGTACGATCAGCCGTTTTATTGAAGAAAAGTGTAACTAGGTGTTTACTACCTTGAGAATCATAGATCTCAATACCAGTAGAAAAGTTTGATGTCTCGTATGGATCTTCAGCGTTGAACTGCTTTACCTTTGCACGAGAATCAAGGTTCATATCAATGTTTACTTCTTTAGTTCCAGAAGCTGGAATTAGAGCTCTTGGAAACTTAATATCTCCTAGCTTATTGATAACCTTACCGTCTTCATCGGCTTCAAAACCTTGAACACGTTGATTATCATTAGTGACAAGAAATCCATCCTTATCGAAGTGAAGTGAACCATCTCTTGAGAAAGAAGACCCATCATCACCCTTGAGAACAAAGTAACCATCACCCGATATCGCTAAATCAGTGGCCTTATCCGTTTGCTCAATATTACCCTGAAGTAATATTGGATTAACGGCACCGATTTTTGTACCACGTCCGATTTGGTTACCACCAAGAATACCCTTTAAACTTTTTGCAATGATATCTTGGAATTCAGCACGACTGGCTTTAAAACCTGTCGTATGAGCGTTCGCGATGTTATCCGCGATGACTCCCAATGATTCACCAGTAGATCTTAATCCAGACACACCGGTGTACAAAGAAGAAAGTACTGCCATAAAACCCCTCCTAGGCACTTTTTAAATTGTTGCCACATCAATCAGTCAGTGGCGTGGGGGGTCTTCTTCACTTCCTGTGAAGACCAGACCCTATATCTGTTAAACCATTACCGTACTATCGATATTGGTAAAAACATTCTCTTTCATCATCCCGCGATCCATTACAGTAACCACGGTGTTGTTTTTAGTACTGACAATCAAAGCTTTATCGCCAGTTAAAATTAAACTATTTTTAGAACCTTTAGCTAGGGCTTTTTCGACCCCAGACTGAATGGCCTTCATTTCATTTGGAGAAAAACTGATTCCCCTACTATGCATACGCTCCACTGAGTGCTGCGAAAATTTTAATGGCGATGCCGCACCTGTATTTTGTAACTGAGTTTTACCAGGATCAGCTTGATTCATCTGATCTAGAACATTTTTAAACTCATTACCTATCTTCTTATTGTTTAAGTTGTTAGTAGGACTTAACCTACCACCAACTTTATCAATAATTTGAGAAGATACTTTCGAGGACTGCATTACTTTCCTCCAACCGTCTTATCAACTTTATTGATAAGTCCTTGATTCATTTTTACTGACTCCAGATTATTCGGAAGAGGTGCGTTTTGAACACCTGTTGATTTCTTATTCTGACCAGCTGGAGTTACATCATTATGAGTTGGAACTCGTTGCTGAATCATACCTCCACCATTCATGGACATGAACTTATGTTGAGGTTCTGAAATTTCCTGAATATCTTTCATCTTAATTGTTTTATTTCCAACCATTAACACTGGGTTACCTTTAACAAACTTCATCCCAGTAATCTGACCCTCAAAGTCAGTTTGAACAGGAATCGAACGCCCCTTTACATTAATAGCTTTTATTTCAAATCTATAATCACCCGCAAGAGCATCTAGGCCATCTTCATTCACGCCATTCCAAGTCAGTGAATTTTTGCCAGCCTTCATATCTTTCATTTCAAAAGACTTAATAGTTTTACCAAACCTGTCTTTGACTTCGATATTCACCTTTTTAGAGTCTGCCAACAAATCGAATTCGACAGTATGCTGCTTGTCGTTCTGATTTCTAACAAAAACTGAAGAATCACCTTTTACGTTCTTACCAATCAGTCCCATAAGCTGAGCAGTATGATCAGGCTTTCCTTGCTTTTCCATATTCTTCAAGGTTTTATCAATATTGTTCAACTGCTCAATACTTGAGAAGTGAGCCAGTTGTGCAGCCATTTCATGACTCTTCAGAGGATTGGTTGGATCTTGATTTTTAAGCTGAGTCAGCATCAATTTGAAGAATGCATCTTTATCTAATTCTGGATTTCCAACCTTACGTGTCGGATTTCCTTTGAAATTAGGGTTTGCTATAGAGTTGAGTACATCCCCAAGCTTCTTATCGCCAAAGGCTTTCTTAAAAGCTGGGTCGTTCTCAATATTATTTGTTTTTGCGCTCTGAAGCTTTTGATTGTTCGCCGTTGACCATGTTTGAGTTCCGTTTTTAGTCGATATCATATCTTACTCCTAGGCCACCACATGCAAACGACTCTTTTGAGAGTTCGTTTGAACTATTGGTTGAATATCATCACTCGGCTCTGGGCTTCCAAATTTACGATTTGGTAAACCTAACAAATTATTTCTAAAAGCGTCGCGCTCCTCTCGGTAATTACTCATAAATTGTCGTGCAAATTCACGTTGCTCTTGTCTGTTAGCCTCTTCCTGATTGAACTCAAAATTCTTAGCAAGATCATCTGCCATATCGACTTTGACATCATCAACAATCAATTTATTGTTTGCTAACTGTAGCCTTAAATCAGCAATACCATCTTCAATCAAAGCCTTGGTTTGACGGTTGTTGGCAACCATCTGCACATTAACCTGACCATCATTAACCATTACTTTTAATTTTATCTCACCAACACCTTCAGGTCGAAGCTGCATGGTCATCTCACCACCACCATCTTTAACTAAGACATTGGCTTGCTTTACGATCTCTCCTACGTTTTCAACTTTTTGCTGTGGCGTTAGCTGAGGAGTTTCAATCATAAATTTAGGGCCAGCAGATTCTGCCGTCATACCTTGACCACTGATCATACCAGATGCCATTCCCATATTAGGTTGACCTTGAGATTGATTGAATTGACCTTCTGAATACTCAGCACCATCACCCTGAGTCATTCCCATACTCTGTAAAATCATCTCAGTGCTTATCGGACTCCCTTGAGTAGCGGATTGAGTTGCCGAGTTTGTTTGTGCTGTATTATTTGCGTAGGCATTAACTGACTTATTAGCTATTTTTGAAGCATCAGCTAAGTTTCTTAACTTCTGGACTAAATCTTCTGCTAAATTCACCGAAGAATTCGATAGAGGCGATGAAGCTTGACTTAAACTCTTTAAGGAAGAAGCTTCATTTTCTGCTGCTTTAAAGAAATCTGATAAATTAGAAACATCAACGCCCTGAGCACTTGAACCCTGATTGATAAAAGTTACAGCCATTTCTTTACCTGGAACAACTTGGTTTTGAGGCATTTGGTTTGGTAAGCCAACCTTACTCATTAAGTCACCTTGAATTGCAGAATCTAATTTCGCGTTTTGAGGGCCAAAGAACGAATTGTTCATTTTATCTAAATTTTGAACTCTTTTTCGTTTTAGCATCTCTTGTGCACTTAAGATTTCCACTCTTAGGTCTTTTTGAACCTCTTTACCGTTACCAGTTACTTTCTTTAATCCCTCTATGAGATTAAGAAAAACTTCACCAGCCTTTTCAGCCTGCTCACCTTTTACAGGTAAATTAGAATACAACTTATTAAGCGCATCCTCTGGCTTCAGGTTCAAGATCGTAAGATCCATATTTTCTAAAGTCTGCATTGAAAGCTCAGGTTGAACACCAGCTTGATCCTGCATCTCTTGTAGGAACTGAGTAAGAAGGTCCTCGATTGAATTTAACTTAGCTAGTCGATTCAATCCTTTGGGCTGAGATAACGTAGCTTGCTGAGACGCTAAGGCTTTACTCCCCATAACACTGTCAAAACCCTGTCCTGAGTTTTGCGCGGTCTTTGCATTTAACTGCTGACCGTTTTGAATGTTAATGAGATCACCTAATCCCTGTATCACTATCTCTCTCCATCCTGGAGTTTCAAAAGAGTAAAATCCTATTACTCTTTAATATAACCTGTAAACTTCTCCGAAAGCCTTTGAGCCTTTTTGGGCTCAACAAAATTAAGTATCGCAGCGGCTTCCCTTTTTTTCATCTGGCCTAAAATCTCAATCGCTAAAGACTCATCCACAGTCGCTAAAACTCGAGCAGCATTTACTGGCTTCATGTTTTGATAGACCTGGACCAATTTCTTCAACCTTTCTTGATCTTCGGCAACTTTGCCTTTTAAAACATCTGCAATTTCATTTCGCATCTGTTCGAGCTTCGTGATCTTTTCATCTAGCTCCACTTGTTTCTTTTGCAATTCCTCTTCCAACTTTTTCAATTCTTGTTCGCGCTGGTCGAGTTGAGTTTTCCGATTGTTTAAGTTGGCGAAAAAACTAAGCTCTTCATTAGACCACGATTTGACGTCTGGCACTTTTGCTTGAGGCTTATTCATATTGTCCAGGGAACTTTTCTCCACATCTTTCCCTTTGGACTCGGAACTCTTTTCCGAGGCCTGAGCAGAGGCCTTTGAAAAAGTACCAACCTTTATCTTGGAAATCTTGGTGAAAACCTCTTCCGGACTTACAAAAACGAAGAGACTGGCAAGAAAACCCACAAAACATAAACTACCTAAGGCTAAGTTCATTTCTCTTTTGGTCAGCCATTTCTTCGAAGTGGATTGTTTATTCCTAGTCTTTGAGCCCTGGTTCGAAGCTAACTTTTGCTTTTTACGGGATTTTACCTGGTTCGCTCTCAATTGACTTGCCCGACTTTTACTTTGGGCTTTTCTTTGTGTGGTTTTCCCACTTCTTTGAGCGAGCTCTTGCTGAAGAAAGGCTTCTGCAGCTGAGTACTGGTCACCAGACTCAGAAGACCCATTAGTTTTGACCTTGGCACCTTTAGTAGTGTTCTTTTTAGCTTGTTTGAAAAACTGATCGTAACTCATTATCCACTTTTCTTTCTAAAGCCCATTGTAACGAGATCATCAATTTCTTTCGCTTCTAACTTCTTGAGCTGAACTTTATATTCTTCGTAGCTCTTATCCTTGAGCTTCTCAAGAACGTGAAAATCGGTAGCAAGTTCCACCATGACTTCACGCTTCTTCTCTGCTATTAATTTTAACTCATTTATGTGCTGTTTTTGCAGTTCTATCTGGTATTTCTGGCCCCGAATATAGTCTTCAGTATAATTCACAAGACCAATACTAGACCGACCAGAAGATACTCTTTGATTAATTGAGTTCCCAATATATTGGTAAGACTCATGAACCGACTCAAAGAGCCTATGAAGCTCCTGTTCAGCCAGGTTTACATCGCTAAGAGCTGCTTGATAGGCTTGCTCAGCCTCTTTTTTGATCTGCTCTCGATACTCTAATAACTTTTGGAGTCTGAATTTAAACTTCACAGCTTACCCCAACTGTCGGCCCATGGCGGATGCCATCCAATTTAGAGTCTCATCTACACTTGAGGAATCGTCGAAATTTTGTCTGAGAAAATTTATTATAGCTTCATTTGTCTCGATAGCTCTATCGATTCGGTGGTTACTTCCAGACTTATAAGCTCCAATATTTATTAAATCTGCATTATCTTGGTATGTAGCCATTACATCTCGCATATCATTGGCGAGTTCCATATGACCTGCATCCACTATGTTTCTCATAACTCGACTAGTGCTCTTAAGAACATCTACTGCCGGAAAGTGTCCTCTCTGAGCTAGTTTACGATCTAATACGATATGGCCATCCACAATCGATCGAACCGCATCTGCAATAGGATCATCCATATCATCACCTTCAACGAGAACTGTATAGAGTCCAGTAATACTTCCACGATCAGAAAATTGACCAACGCGCTCCAAAAGTTTTGGCAAAAGTGAAAAGACACTTGGAGTATAGCCTTTTGAAGCTGGTGGCTCTCCGACACTTAAGCCTACCTCTCGTTGAGCCATTGCAAATCGAGTCACCGAGTCCATCATCAAAAGTACATCTTTATTTTGATTACAAAAATACTCAGCGACGGTTGTCGCTATAAAAGCACCACGCATTCGCATCAAAGGACTCTGGTCACTCGTCGCAACTATTACCACAGAACGCTTAAGACCTTCTTCTCCAAGAATTTCTTCAATAAACTCTCTAACCTCACGACCACGCTCACCAATTAAGGCGATAACGTTAACATCGGCGTTGGAATTCTTTGCCATTTGCCCCAATAAAACAGATTTACCCACACCACTTCCAGCCATAATTCCAACACGCTGACCTTTTCCAACAGTGATCAGTCCATTTATAGAACGAACTCCTAAATCCAAAGGTGTCGCGATGGGTTCACGAGATAGGGGGTTTGATACTGCGTTATATAGCGGCTCCTCGATAAGATTTTCAATCTCTCCGAGGTCATCAATTGGAGACCCTGTCGCATCTATTACGCGACCTAAGAGCTCATCTCCGACCTTAATGGTCGCTGAGGATCTTACTAACTCAATACGAGAACCAATACTTACTCCTCGCATTTCTCCTATTGGCATTAACATAGATTTTAAATCTTTAAATCCGACCACTTCGGCATTAAAAGCTCTATTTTGCCCACGAGTATAGACTCGACAAATACTACCAATCGATGCACCAGGAATGAATCCATAGATCATAGGCCCCACGACATCTACAACCTTACCGACTTCGTTTTCTAATCGATTTCTCTTAAGGAATCTTTCATACTTGTCAAAATTAATACTCAAATCAGACATTACTCACCAATCTGATCTTTTGATTTAGGCAGTCTTTCCTGAACAGCTTCCCACAGTTTATTGATACGGGTTTCAATTGTGCCATCGACAGATCCATAATTGGTCTCAACAACACAACCACCTTTCAAAATCTTTTCTGATTCCAAAAGCTCAACCTTGTCTAGAAAGTCAAAATCCCTACCTAACTTTTCTTTAATTGTATTAATAAATTCGAAATCTTCTTTATTTAGAAGTACTTTAATATCTTCAGCTTGCTGAGTTGCTGTTACACAATCCTTAATGAGCGGCAGTATCAATTCAGGATCAGCCTCAATCTCTTTTTTAGCTACTTTAGAGGCCATTTGATAAACCATCTTAATCAACTGAGCCTCATTAAAAGCCACCATCTCTTGCTTCAATTTATTGAGAGAATCCAAAGTTTTGGAAAACGCTTCGAACTGTCCCTCCAATTGTTGAGACATTTCTCTATAAGCTTCTTGCTTACCTTCCTCTAAACCTAAAGCATAGGCTTCTTTATAAGCTTCTTCTTCCATTTCTTTAAGACGAGCCAAAGCCTCTTGCTCAACTTGCTCCTCTAAGCTCTTTCTCTGAATTGCACCGACACCAGTGGTCTCAGCGACTATCTCACTAATGACAAAATCATTGGGTTCGGAACTGTTGTAAGAAACAAAATCTTGAGCAGGCTTGGAGACCTGAAATGGAAACTTCTTGGCCTTAAAATCAATGACCACTCCATCACTATCTTCCTTGCGAACAATTTTAGACGAGGGCATCTTCTGAACCACCTCTTGCGATTAAGATTTTTCCTTCGTTCTCGAGGCGTCGTGCCACGTTTACTATTTCTACCTGCGCTCCTTCAACATCTGACAACCTTGCAGGCCCCATATTATTGAGATCTTCTTTAAGCAAAGCTGCAGCTCGAGAAGAGATATTCTTAAATACTTTCTCTTTAATCTCTTCACCTGCTGTTTTAAGAGCCAGAATAAGTTTATCGTTAGCAACTTCTTTAAGAAGAGTTTGAATCCCTCTATCATCAATCTTGACGATATCTTCAAACACAAACATGAGTTTACGAATCTCTTCAGCCAGAATTGGATCCTTCTCCTCGATTCTGGACATAATTGCTTTCTCAGTATTTTTATCCATGACGTTTAACATCTCAGCAACGGGTTGAACTCCACCAAGCGCTGCTTGCTCAACAGTACCAAGATTAGATAACTCTTCTTTTAACACGCGATCTACTTCAGCAATAAGTTCAGGAGCAACATGATCAAGGTTCGACATCCTTAGAACGACTTCAGCCTGAAGCGCTTCGGGAAGCCTTTTAAGCACTTCACCTTTTTTCTCAGGCTCAAGATGGGCTAAAATAACAGCTACAGTTTGAGGGTGCTCGTTAATTAGAAAGTTGGCCAACGATTTTGCATCTACAAGCTCTAAACTTTCTAGTGATCTTTGCCCTGATGAAGCACTTAAATGCCCTAGAATTCCTCTAGCTCGGTCCTCACCAACGGCGTCCACAATAGTATCTTTTTGCGTAGTTGAATCTGAGAAGATATATTCCTCAGATTCCGAAATCATTTCATAAAACTCTTCTAAGACTTTTTTAGTAACATCAATTGGAACAATTCTAAACTTACCCATTAATCCCAAAAGCTTTCGAATATCGGCATCATCCATATGCTTTAGTAGTACTTTTGCAGCATTGGGTCCCAGGTAATTCACCAGGATTGCAGCTTTCTCAAAACCACGAAGCGCTTCGAATTCGATATCTTCAATTTTAGATAATCTAATTGAACTATTCTCAGCCATATTCCTAGTAATCCCTTCTTACTAACCAAAGACTAAAAGCACCTGCGGCTTTTTCTTGGTCGGAATCCATAATCCCCATTATACGCTCTTTTAGGAGCTCGGACTCAGCTTTGTCTGGATCCAAACTCTCCTCAAGAACTGGGAGTGCGTTGGACATTCCCGGTAAAGTATTGTCAACAGATTGTAAATCCTCTAATTCCTCGATAGTTCTAGGCAACATATCTTCAACTGAGTCTTGAAAACTATCGGTGATCCATCTCATAAACGGACGTATTACTACGAGATAAAGAAGACCTAAGCCAAACAGAGCTAATCCCCATGTCGCTAGAAATCTCAACAAGCGCTCTCTGTGTAGAGTTTTTAAGACTCTCTCTGACTCTCTAAAGTCTTCATCTTTAAACTGAAGATTTTCTATTTTAAAAGAATCTCCACGTTTTTCATCGAATCCCAAAGCGTTTTTAACAATGTTCTCGTACTTAGTTAGTTCCTCTTGAGATCTGGGAGTCCACTCTTGAGTAACCTCTCCACCTTCTCCTTCGACATTATTCATTATTCCATCGACAACAACGGCAACACTCAATCTTTCAACTTTACCTGCAGCTTCGATAACATTCTTAACCGTCTTAGGGACTTCATAATTTGTGGTTCGAAGTTCTTTTTTTACGTCTTGATTGAAAGCGACATTACCCGCATCTGCAGCTCCAGGTAAATTGGCTCTTGCGCCTGGAACACCTGT
>CAZFYV010000101.1:0-10993 GCA_964523195.1 uncultured Pseudobdellovibrionaceae bacterium | reverse complement strand
ACATTTTAATATTCTCACTGATCCACACTATTTCTCGGTTCAGGTTTTGCCTCTTGAATTGAAAGAGATGGGAATCGATCGATTGAAAGACTATATTGAAAAGCGGTCTCGAGGATTTGTTTTGAGTTATCAGAAGAAGCAAATCTATTCTCAACTCAAAGAAAGTATCGATAGTTTAGAGGAATTTGTCTTCAAAGAAGATAAGTCTGAAATGTTTAAGGAGTTTATCGATCACACTCAGAAAATGGATGGAATTCGTGGGCAAAACGTTTTCGAAGTTGTTCCTGAGTTTAGAGACTATTTTGAAACGTCCAGTGAGGTGAGCCCATAAATTTTTTCGAGAAAGTCAGACGAAAAATTTGGATATGGAGAGGTTGGCCCGTTGATGATTTAAAGCCAAAAGACAAAGATTTGTTTTTGGCCAATCAAAAGGGCGAATACGCTGCCTATACCACGGAAGAGATTCTGAACCGTGGGCTCTCAAAATGGAAAGGTTGGAAATGTGCCGCAGGGTTTGAAAACCTTTGTGTCTCACCAGAAGGAGAGTGTTGGAGTGCGACCTGTAAAGTCGGTGGAAAAATCGGTCGAATATATGAAGGTGAAATTAGCGCACCTGATGATTGGATTGATTGCACGAAAGAGGTCTGTAGTTGTGGAAGCGATATGCAGATTAAAAAGGCGCGCACGAAAGACTATTCTGGTGACCCGTTTTTAAATGTCCCTGAAATTGGCTTGCTTGAAGATTTACCTGGTAAAGCAGATTTTGCTGGACCACTTCACTTTTTTCACGGAGTCAATCAGGTATCAATCACTTGGGACTTGAGTCGTCGTTGCAACTATCAGTGTTCCTATTGCCCGCCTTGGGTTTCGAATCAAACCGACCCCCTTCATTCGTGGGAAAAACTTCGCGATGGGTACCGGATTGTAAGAGATCGTTTTGTTAAAGATAGAACTGCGAAATTTGTGCTTACAGGAGGAGAGCCCACTCTTCATTCCTCCTATATGGACCTAGTACAAATGATGCATCGAGATGGACATATGGTGCATACTCAAACCAATGGCTCTCGCAAGCCTGAATATTATGCCGAGCTTATAAAGTACAGCTTTATTGGGATTAGTTTGCATCTGGAGTTTGCTAAAGTCGGCCATATTCAAAAGGTTGCAAAGGCTATAATAAAGCAGCGTCGATGGTCTTGGAACCCTAAGAAAAGTTGGTTTGGTATTTCTGTAATGGTTCCGCCTGGAATGCTTGATAAAGCGCGAGAGTGGAGAGACGAATTGACAAAAATTCGAGGAATTAGAAAGTATTGTGTAGTAACATTTTCTCCTATATACGAGCCTGAAGACACCAATAAGCTCAAAGAGTACGGTGAAGGTGAATTGGATGCACTTCTAAAGATGTGGGATGTTTCTCATTGAAATAATTGAGATTAAATATGAGTAAAGAAAAAGCCAAGTTCGAACGTTTTTACTATTTGCCGGTTTGTCAGAAGCCGATTCACCCAGAGTCATTTTTTGATGAGTCTCTTGGTAATATTCAAGAAGTGGATCGACCGATGGAAGCTGTTAAGCGAGCTTTAAATCGGGCTAAAAGCGGTGAGTATTCTACGATTGTTTTGCCTGCCAATAGTATTCTTCGAGAGGATTTCTCAGATATTGTTTCATCCATCAAAAACTGCGGTTTTGACTTAGTCATGGAGATTAATTCCCTAGGGATGCATCTGCATTGGGATTTGGTTGAGCAAAAAATTAAGCCTCTAGATTGCCAGATAAATATCCTACTGGAGGGATTTAAGCTTAGAGATCAAGAACTCATAGAATCGATCGAAGCTTGGGGAAAGCCCACCTATTTTACTTTGATGGGAAGAGAAGGTGTTGATTTCTATGATGTTCTAAAACGCCTTGGTGATAAAAGGTTAGAGAAACTTTATTGGTACTTCCCATATACTTTTGAATACGAAGATCACTTTTATTCAGTCGAAGAAATTTTTAAACTTCTCCGAAAAATAAAAAAGGATTTTCCTCAGCTTCAAATTCGGCCGCCAAGAGGAATTGATATTTTTGATCCAAGAGTTGACCCTGAAATGGAATTGGAGTCCATGGTTGAGGTTTTCTATGAGACGTCCTGTGGTTCGAGTGAAAAAGAAATATCAGTTGTTATTCCCTCATATAATAATCGCGATTACCTGGTGAATACTGTAAGACATTTGTTTAATCAGGATTTACCAAAAGAAAATTACGAAGTTGTGGTCGTTGATGATGGTAGTGATGATGGCACTCAAGAAGCTCTCATTCAGTTTGCTGAGAACTTTAAAGGTCAAGTGAACTTCAAATATATCTTTTATCCCAGGTTTAAACCGCGCAAGATGGGTGACTCTCAGTATCGTGCTGGAGTGTCTAGAAATTTGGGTGTGAAACACACCAGTGGAAAGATCCTTTCATTTTTAGATTCAGATATTTTAACTCCTAAAAACTTTTTATCCCATTTAATTGAGCGCCATAAATCATACGATCTTGTTCAATGCAGAAGACCTCATTTGAAAAAACAGGTCAGTTCCCTGGATACGAACTATGAAGATATCGTAATTGGCAGAGACACCTTTGTCCCTGAAGGTGGATATTGGGAAAAATTTTATGAAATGGCAGACAACAAAGACTGGAATGAACTCGATAACTGTTGGAAATATGTTTGCACCCATACGCTGAGTCTGCCAAGGCAGCTATTTCTCGATGTAGGGTGGTTTCGAAAGAATTATATTTTCTATGGATTTGAAGACACAGACCTGGGACTTCGAATTTATAAAGGTGGATGTCTACTTAACTTAAGTGAGTGTGAAGTTTATCACTTGTTCCATAAAAATGAGAGATCTGAATTTCAAAATTCAAGTTTCAATAGACATCTTTTATTGCAAAAGACCGCTAAAGTCTTTTTTCACAATTGGCTCGATCCAGATATTTACTTATTGTTCGAGGGAATGTTGAGAGACGAGATGTCCATCAAAAAAATGATCTATAAAATTAAGGGTCTTTTTGGGAATGGTAAAAAACGCAACGCAAAGAGTTTTTAATGAAGAGTTTTAAAAATCTATTTTTTCTTAGTGTATCAATGATCCTTCTGGCTTCTTGTGCATCAGTCGGGCCAGAGCTTTCTCAGCTCAAAGCTGATGTTGAAAATGAAGTGTTTTCAAGTAAAGCCTTTCACGACGAAGAGGCCACTTGGGATAAAAAAAGGCTAAAAGACTTAAAATTAGATGTGCAATGTGCACCAATTTTACTATCTGCCCATCATATTCGTGAATCGGTCTATTATCCCTCGTTCGCAGTTCAGTATGGCCCTTATCTTTTTCAGCGAACAGATGTAGGAAATAGAGAGGGAAAGTTTCAAGTTCGATACTCCAATGGGCAATTTATTTGTAATCTAGGGGTAGAGTCTTCAACGCAATTTTGGTACCTGTCTAAAGATCAGTCTGTTTTTGCTTTCCACGAAATGGATAAGGTCGTGCAGGTTACTAAATTTAGTGTCCCAAATAGTTGTGGCGGCGAATATACCGTTGTCTTTAAAGGTGATGAGTGGGCTGACCTGATCAAGGAATGGCGTGATCTACCACCATGTGAAGTGGGTACAGATAAAAGGATTCAGCAATAGTTAGGAAAGCGACTTTTTAGCTTTTCTCCAGAGCTCTTCTTTTTGCTCGACAGAGAGTTCGGTGAAATTTTTGTTATCCTCTTCACAGAAATCGATCATCTTTTTATATCTTGATTCGAATCTCTTGTTGGTTTTTCTCAGAGCTTGTTCCGGATCAATTTTTAAGTGTCTTGCTAATTGAGAGATCGCAAAAAGCAAGTCTCCAATTTCATCTTCCACATGACTTAATTGTTCATCAGACTTTTGATTTTCGAAGTTTGCAATGGACTCTTTGACTTCAACCAGCTCCTCATCAACTTTTTCAATTACTTGGGACCAATGGCTCCAATCAAAACCAGTCTTCGTAGTTTTCTTTCCGATTTTAGAGCTTCTTTGTAGGGCAGGAATTCCTTTTGGTACTTCGAATTCACCAGGCCGAAGTTCAGCTTTGTTTTCTTTTAAGCGCTCTTGTTTTTTGATGTCTTCCCAATTACTTAAAACTTCGTCACTACCTTCGACTTGTGTGTCTGCAAAAACGTGGGGATGTCTTCGAATCATCTTCGAGTTGATCCCTTCGATCACATCTGAAATATCACCCAAATTGTCGTTTTTTAGGATTTCCGCATGGAGTACGACTTGTAATAATAAGTCTCCAAGTTCACCAATTATTTCAGGCGTTTGGCCCCCTTCGATGGCCTCAGCGAGTTCGCAGGCTTCTTCAAGAGCGTAGGGTGTGAGGCTTCGGTTGGTTTGTTCTTTGTCCCATGGGCAGCCTTGGGGTCCTCGAAGATCTTCGACGACTTTTACTAAACTACTAAAATCACGGAGGTTTTTTGGTGGCGTTGGCATTTGCGAAACCTTTCACTTTTACCTCCCAAGGGGTATCATAAAGGATGTAGGATTGACGAGCGGTTTTTGATCGAAGGAGATCATGGCACAGAACAAAAAGGGCTCATCGCGAGACCAAAAGCATCACCGATCCAAATATGTAGACCACTCAGCTAAGTTTTTAGATTGGGTCAATTCTCTTCGTTGGGAGCGAACCGGTTTGGGGCGTCTCGCTTCTCATTTAGAAGAAAACTATAGCGTTAAAAAACTAGCAGGATTGTTTCTTTTTACGTTTCTGCTTTCTTTTCTGATTATTTACGATTTTGAAGTTCCCTATAAATTAGTCTTAGGTGAGCAAGCAACCCGTGACATTCGTTCGCCCATGACTTTTGAGGTGGTTGATGAAGTGGCCACGAGACAAAAACAAATTGACGAAGAAGAGTCGCAACCTCCAATATTCGATTTTGACCCGAGACCAAATCGTGAACTTGTTAATAAATTTATCTTGGCAACAAGAGACTTAAGAATTGATTTAAATTCTTCGAAGTGGCCTCGCAATCGCGCTCGCAGAAATCGTTTAATAAACGAAAAGATGGAAGCGCGCCCGGATTTTGAAAAGCTAATCGGGCGAAGTGTCAGCGAGCAGCACTTCAAGTGGCTTCTAGAAAAGCGTTTTTCGACTCGCATAGAAAATATCATTGTAGATGCACTGGATAATTATGCCAGCGACCGATTAGTTGGAGGAATCGGGGAGTCTCTAAGGCCTAATCAACAAATTATTTTATTGAGGGACTTGAGTCGTAAGGAAACCAATGAAATTCGAGTACGTAGAGATGATCTTTTAGATTTAAGAGAGCGATCTGATTTTAATCTCAATGGAATTTACGGATATAAAGATCTTTCAGCTCAAGATCGCAGAACGATAAATAGTTTGATACGAGACCTGCTGCAGCCATCTTTGACGCTAAACCAAAAAGAAACGGAAGCTCGACGGAAGACGGCCCGAGAGTCAGTGATACCTGTCGTAATTTCGATTAAGAAGAACAAGCCTATTGTGAGAGAAGGGCAAATCGTTCAGCCTATTCATTTGAGTCTCATGCATGAGATTACAAAACAGAAAGCCAGTAAGAAAAGAAGTCTCATGGCTCTTTCTACATCAATTTTATTCTTTATGCTGGTGCTGGTGTTTTTCTCCTATCTGAAACGTTTTTCTTTGAATCGTGTTCGAGTGGAAACTAAAGAAATTTCGATCATGGGTGTGATCACATTGATTGTGGTCGCAATGACTAAATTGTTTTTTGTTATTATGGATGCCGCTTTTCTTTCTCGATTTGGAAAGTTGATACCGCAGGATTTCTTTATGTACCTAGCGCCTGTGGCGGCTGGAACAATGATGGTTGGTTTGCTTATTGTCTCCGGAGAAGTGGTTTGGATATTCTCGGTATTCTTAACTGTGGCTTTGGCCTTTTTGGTAGACGCTAAGTTTTCATTTTTGTTGGTAGCGATATTAGGTTCGATCGCCGCTGCTAGAGGGGTGCATAATTGTCACTCTCGAAATGATATCTATAAGGCGGGAATTCGAGTTGGATTGATAAATGCTTTGGCGATTTTGCTGATTTCTATTTTCAATAATTATGGAAGCCCAGACTTTTTTAAATCTCTTTTGTGGACCGTGCCTGCAGGCTTTTTCTCTGGGATATTGAGTTCTATGATTGCGATGATGGTGATTCCAGTCTTAGAAAGCCTGTTCAATGTTACGACTGACGTAAAGTTGCTAGAGCTTTCCAATTTGAATCACCCTCTTTTAAAAGAAATGGTGGTAAAAGCTCCAGGTACTTATCATCACTCACTTATGGTTGGTGCCATGTGTGAGGCCGCCGGAGAAGATATCGGCGCGAACCCATTGCTCGCAAAAGTGATGGCCTATTATCATGACATCGGAAAAATGGAGCATGCTCAGTATTTTATAGAAAACCAAAGGCCTGGCCATAATCCTCACGATCACGTCTCACCTTATATGAGTAAAACAATTTTGATTGCCCATGTAAAAGACGGGGCCGAGTTGGGGCTAAAACATAATTTAGGAAAACCTATTATTGACGGCATTTTACAACATCACGGAACGACATTGATCTCTTACTTTTTTAATCGGGCTTTGGAAGCAGAGTCGAAAGATCATCATCAGGTTAAAGAGGAGGAGTTTAGGTATCCAGGACCCAAACCTCAATTTAAAGAGGCGGCTTTGGTAATGCTCGCGGACTCCGTTGAAGCTGCGGCTAGAAGTTTAGATGAACCAACCCCGGTTAGACTTCAAAATATTGTGAAGAATATCTTCCATCGAAAATTTACCGATGGTCAGCTCGATGAATGCAATTTGACTCTTAAGGATTTAAATATCATTCAAAAGACCTTCGATAAGATCTTATTGGGTATCTACCACCAGAGAATCGATTATCCAAAGGGACCTGAAGACAAACAATCTAAGCTACAATCAAAAACATCAGGTAATCGAGGTCCATACACCGCATGAATCCGCTCATTATAAATCAGTCCCAAGTTCGCATCCCGAGAGAGTTTTTAAATTGGTGGCATGAGTCGCTAGTTAAAGAGCTTCGTCAAAAGAAGGTTAATCAGTCGGAGCGTTTGTCTGGCGAATTGGTTATTGTCTTTATGGATGATGCCGAAGCTAAAGGTGTAAACCATGAGTTTAGAGGAAAAGATTATGCGACTGACGTTTTGAGTTTCGAGTCGGATGATCCGGAGAGCTTAGGTGAATTAATTATTTGTCCCCAAGTCATTAAAAAGCAGGCAAAAGAGCATAAACTGCTATTTCGGGAAGAGCTTGCCTATATGCTGACTCACGGTGTCTTACATCTTTTAGGATACGATCACGAGACCTCTGACCAGGACGCCCAGGTCATGTTTGAGCTACAAGATAAAACTTTTGAAAAACTTCTCTCAAAATACGCCAAGCGTGTTTGACGCCTTACAATTCCCTGCATAAAACTAGGCCTACTGCATTTTTTGTCCACACGAGGAGATAAGCGCGCATGGGTATAGCAACTGAGCTTGGGGATATTAAATCTAGAATGTCACAACTCTCTGAAGCCTCGAAAGAGATTCGGGGGTATCTTTGACATTGATACCAAGTCAAAGCGTCTTAAAGAGCTAAACGTTCAAGCTGAAAACCCTGCTGTCTGGAATGACCCAGATGCCATGCAAAAATTAAATAAAGAAAAAGTTCTCCTGGAGCGCACAGTTGAAGAATACGATCAATTGGTGCAACGAATTGGGGATTCAGAAGTCCTATGTGAAATGGCGGTTGAGGAAAATGATGAGTCCACATTCAATGAACTGGTCACAGAAGTAGAGAGTCTTGAAAAGTTAGTCGAAGAGTTAAATCTCAAAGTCATGCTCTCAGGAGAATTGGATGGGCAATCTGTTTATTTGTCTATCAACTCTGGGGCTGGTGGAACTGAAGCCTGTGACTGGGCGGGCATGCTTATGCGGATGTATACTCGCTACGCGGAAGCGCACGATTTTAAATGTGAAATATTGGAAATGACTGACGGTGAAGAAGCCGGAATAAAATCTGTGACCATTAATATCCAGGGGCCATATGCCTATGGATATTTAAAGGCAGAGTCAGGTGTTCATCGTTTAGTGCGCATTAGTCCTTTTGATTCAAATGCGAGACGACATACAAGTTTTGCTTCAGTTTTTGCTTGGCCTGAAGTCGACGACGATATCGAAATTGAAGTTAAAAACGAAGATTTAAGAATTGATACCTATCGAGCTAGCGGAGCTGGAGGACAGCATGTGAATAGAACGGACTCAGCTGTTCGAATTACTCACGAGCCGACGGGCATAGTCGTTCAATGTCAAAAGGAGCGCTCCCAGCATGCCAACCGCGATAAAGCTATGAAGATGTTGAAAGCGGCTTTGTATGAAAAAGAAATGGAAGAGCGCAATAAAGCTAAAGATGAAATGAACGCGCAGAAAAAAGCTAATGAGTGGGGTAGCCAAATTCGCTCTTATGTAATGCATCCCTATCAGATGGTGAAAGATCATCGTACTAATTTTGAAACCAGCCAGGTCGATAGTGTGATGGATGGTGATCTGGACAATCTTATCGTAGCCTTTTTAAAGTCACAGTCAGGGAGTGATTAATGTTTGTAGCTCACTTGGCTTGGAAATACATTCAAATGGGAAGACGGCTATTTAGTCTTAACTCCATGATGTCTATCATCGGATTAACTCTGGGTGTGGCTTGTTTAATCGTGGCTATGGCTGGTTTTTCGGGGTTTAAATTGTCCCTTGAAAAAGCGATTACCGATGTGATCGGTCATGTGATCGTTTTAAAAAGACGAACTAAGATCGATAATCCCGAAGAGGTGATGGCAGAAATAAAAGAGATTGTTCCTGAAGTTAAAGCTATGATGACTTTTTCGCGAATTGAAGGTGTTGTTGCAGGAAAAGGGACGATTAGTTTTGTTGAACTTCGTGGTTTGGAAGTCAAAACCCATAAAAGAGTTTTGAACCTCGATAGTAGAGTTATCAAGGGCAAAGTCGATTTAAAAAAAGAGAATGGTCTTCCACAAGCTTTGATCGGAAAAGGGATCTACGAGAAGTTTGGTTTTAAAATTGGACAAGTATTTGCCATTGTCCTACCTAATCCCGATCCAAAAAACTCTGCAGCGTTTAAGCCAGAGGCTCAAAGGTTTCGATTGGCGGGAGTTTTAGATCTAGGGAAGCATAGCTTTAACAACCGGTTTGTGGTGACGGACCAAAAAACCGTTCAGGAATTTGGACGCATGGGCTCTCGAGTTTCCGGAATTCGTCTTAAACTCCATGATAAAGAAAAAGCGCAAGATGTTTCTTTTAAGATCGCCAAGGAGTTGGCATTTCCTTATTGGACATTGGGATGGAAAGACATCGATAAGAATTTGTTTTCTGCGATTGAAGTTGAAAAAGTTGTTATCTTTTTTGTGATGTTAATTATCGTCATCGCAGCTGCGTTTAACGTAGCGACCTCACTGTTTGTAACAGTACTTCAACGTTTTCATGATATTTCAATATACAAGACACTTGGTATGTCATATCGAGATGTAAGTTTTCTGTTTATTTCCCATGGTCTAATTATTGGGTCTATTGGCATCGCAAGTGGAGTTTTACTCGGCATTTTGCTGTGTGAGATTTTTGAATGGCTGCAAGCAACCTATCAATTTATGCCTGGAATGGTTTATCGCATGGATAACTTCACCTTGGAATTACATGGTGTTGATTTGTTAGCGATTGTCGTCGCCTCCTTTTTAATTTGTTTTATTTCAACCATCGTCCCGGCAAGACGTGGAGCCCGTTTAAAGCCGGTAGAAGGATTAAGATATGAGTAATAAGCCGCCAGCTCTTCTTGAAGGGCAGATGATCAAGAAGATGTACCCAATGGGTGATAAGCATCTTGAAGTTTTAAAAGGCGTGGATATAGAAATACAAAGAGGTGAAGCTTTATGTATTGTTGGGTCCTCAGGAGCTGGTAAAAGTACTTTGTTGCATATCTTAGGAACACTGGATCGTCCAAGCCTTGGTAAGGTTCTCTATAAAAATCAGGATTTGACCCGAAAAAATGAAGATGAGTTAGCTGAATTTCGAAACCAAAATATGGGTTTTGTGTTCCAGTTTCACCACCTCTTGTCAGAGTTTAGTGCTATTGAAAATGTCATGATGCCCTGTCGAATAGCGGGAGATTCTAAAAAAGAAGCAGAAAAAGCAGCTCGAGAGTATTTAGACCGCCTGGGATTGAGTCAGCGCATCAATCATTATCCATCAGAAATGAGTGGAGGGGAGCAGCAGAGAGTGGCCATTGCTAGGGCTCTGGTTCGCAAACCAGAGATTCTCTTCGCTGATGAACCCACTGGAAACTTGGACACTGCCAATGGAAATCGTATTCAAGAGCTATTTTTTGAGCTTAAAGATCAATTGGGATTAACTTTGATTGTGGTCACCCATGACTTAAATTTTTCGTCGCGCTTTCCTCGGATTATGTCGCTTCGCGATGGTATGTGGGAAAAGTCTGGAGAAAGTGTTCCAGGGCCAGAGCAAACTTTAAAGTAAGTCGCAAACTAGCTTCCTATACTTTTGACAAGTCCAGGAAATCGGGCTAGCTTCGCAATAATGACTTAAGGTGTTAATAAACCTAGGGATTTTTTGATTTTGAAAAACGTAGTGAATATTCAGCTTGTTATATTGCTTCTCCTATCTGCATCCGTATGGTTTGTTCCAGAATTTTCAATGGGACAAAACGCGACTCGTGACATTGCTCAAAGGCGTAGTCCGATCATTAAAAGTATCGTGGTTAACGGTTCTAAAAAAATTGAAAAAGATGCGGTAATTAATCGATTAACTTCTAAGCAAGGCGAACGCCTTAATAAGGAAAACATTCGTAAGGATGTTCAGGAACTTTTTAAGACGGGCTACTTCTATAATATCAAGGTTGATCAGAAAAAAGTTTCAGGCGGAGTGCAGCTTGTTTATTCACTCACT
>CAZFYV010000100.1:0-11020 GCA_964523195.1 uncultured Pseudobdellovibrionaceae bacterium | reverse complement strand
GGCTTGTCAGCCATACTCTTTACCATATCTGGGGTAACAGCTCCGCCAACACTAACACCGACAAAGCAGTCCGCACCTTTCATGGCATCGGCCAAAGTTCTCGCCTCGGTTTTAACCGCAAATTCTTCTTTGAACTTATTCATTCCAACTTCGCGGCCTTTGTAGATAACACCTTTGCTATCACACATGGTTAGGTTTTCTGGCTTAACACCCATACGGAAAAACAAACGAGAACAGGCAACGGCTGCAGCACCGGCACCATTAACGACCATTTTTACATCTGCAATTTTGCGATTAGTTAACTCACAAGCATTAATTAAGGCTGCCGCCGAAATAATAGCCGTTCCATGTTGATCATCATGAAAGACAGGAATTTGTAATTCTTCTTTCAAGCGTTCTTCGATTTCAAAACACTCAGGAGCTTTGATATCCTCTAAATTGATGCCACCAAAAGTAGGTTCTAGAGCTTTGCATGTCTTGATAAACTCTTCGACGTTAGCCGTTTTAAGCTCGATATCAAAGACATTGATATTTGCAAACTGCTTGAAAAGAACGCCTTTTCCTTCCATGACAGGTTTACTGGCTTCGGGACCAATATTCCCTAAACCCAATACCGCCGTTCCATCAGAAATAACTGCGACAAGGTTTCCCTTGGTAGTGTATTTATATACGTCTTGAGGGTTTTTAGCGATTTCTTTGCAAGGAGCAGCAACTCCAGGGGAATAGGCTAATGAGAGTTCCCATTCACTTTTTGTGGATTTAGAGGGTTGTACATTAACTTTTCCTGCAGGCGCTTCTGCGTGATATCTCAGTGCCTCTTTATCTAAACTCATAAGTGCAAACTTTCTAGCACTTGCTTTTACTAGCAGTGCTTCGTCAAAAATTGGACGCAATATACAAAAGGCTAGGTGCAATAGCTGTCACTGTCAATATGCACAAAAAACCAAAAGAAAAACAAAATGCCAATCTAGCTTGGCAGTTTGACAAAAAAATGGAGTTTCTTAACACAATATAAACTGACAAGGCTAAGCTATTTGTGAACAATATTGGATGCTTATTAACATTCTGCTTCCAATAGAGGTGCTTTTGTATGGACATTAATACTCAGACTAACAATGATAGATCAGATAGAACATCAGGCCAGACAAAGGATTCAAAGCAAATGAGTATTGAAGAGAGTGTACGTATTGTTAAAAAAGGTGAGGTTGCAGTCATCGAATGGGATCTCATAGGTGAAAGTGCTAACAAAATGAGCACTGCGACCATGGAACGCTTCAAAGAACTTTTAGAACAAATACAAAAATCTGATGAATATAAAGCTGCTGTCATAATCTCTCGAAAGAAAAGCATCTTTATGGCAGGCGCCGATATTAATGAGATAAAGAGCTTAAAAACAAAAGAAGACTTTTCCCAAGCCGTGTCTGGCGGGCAAGACGTCATGAATTTGGTTGAAGACCTCAAGGTACCAGTTATTTGTGCGATTCACGGAGCTTGTATGGGGGGTGGTTGTGAATTGGCCCTGGCTTGTGATTATAGAATGGCCACAGAAGATAAAGCGACTCGAATTGGATTGCCAGAGATTCTACTTGGAATCATTCCTGGCTTCGGAGGTTGTGTTCGAATGCCTCGAGTGATCGGGCTTGAAGCTGCATACGATATTATTCTTAATGGTAAAGCTGTAGATAGTAAAAAAGCTAAGCGCATAGGCCTTGTTGATAAAGTAGTTCCTGTAAAAGAACTTGAAAATGAAGCACTTAAAATGGCGAGAAAGCTTATCCGCAAGAAAAGTGGCAAGCGCTACAAAGAGTTCACAGGGCGTGGGCTACAAAAGAAAATCATCAACTCAACTTTGATGAAAGGTTTTGTTTCGAAAATGGCTCGTAAAACTGTGATGAAATTCACAAATGGCCATTACCCAGCTCCACTTAAGGCCATTGAAGTTATCCAAAAAACTTATGGACTACCTAGATCACAACGAGATCGCGCTATGCGAATTGAGCGTGAAGGTTTTTGTGATGTGGCCGTCACGGATATTTCTAAAAACCTTATTGGCGTATTTTTCCTACGCGAAAGTGTAAAGAAAAATAGTGGAGTTGCTGATGAATCGGTCAAAGCCCTTGATGTTCACAATGTCGGTGTATTGGGTGCTGGAGCTATGGGTGGCGGAGTTGCCTATGTCGCAGCAGACAAGGGTATGTTTGTTCGAATGAAAGATATAACTCAAGAGGCGATTGATATCGGTTATAGCGCTGCTGAAAAGATTTGGAAAAAGAAGATGAAGCGCCGACGTCTCACTAAATATGAGTTCACCGAAAAGAAGTCGCGTATTTCTGGCGTTCTTGATTTTGAGGGATTCGATAAACTCGATATCGTGATCGAAGCTATCGTTGAAAACATGGATATTAAAAAGAAGGTGATTGCAGAAACGGCGGCTCAAGTTCCAAGTGACTGCATTATTGCTACAAATACCTCTTCATTATCGGTGACTGAAATGTCCAAGGGGCATCCGAATCCCAAAAACTTTGTTGGAATGCACTTTTTCAACCCGGTAGACAAAATGCCTCTAGTAGAAGTGATTCGAGGGGCTGAGAGTTCCGACGAAGCTACCGCCACAGTATTTGAGTTGGCTAAAAAAATGGGTAAAGTGCCTGTTGTTGTTAAAGATGGCCCAGGCTTTTTAGTGAATCGCCTTTTGATTCCTTACCTCATTGAAGTGGCTCATATGCTTCAAGAAGGTGTAGATATTGAAAAGGTCGATAAACTCTATAAAAACAAATTCGGAATGCCTATGGGGCCTTTTCATCTGATGGATGAAGTTGGTCTCGATGTTTGTGTTAAGGTTTCAAAAGTTTTTAGAGAGTCTTTGGGAGAGCGCATTGATCTGCCAAAGAGTATGGAAGCCATCGAAAAAAGTGGCCGCCTCGGTAAGAAAAACAAAAAGGGATTTTACAATTGGGATGAAAAGGGCAAAAAAGCTGGTGTCGATACCAGTGTTTATTCTGACCTTGGTTTAAGCTCTCCAAGTAACCCTCTTACCGATGATGAAATTTTAAACCGCGGTGTTTTCACAATGATCAACGAGGCTGCCACAGTTCTTCTCGATGAGAAAATTGTTGAAACTGCTGGTGAAGTCGATCTTGGGATGATTATGGGAACTGGTTTTCCTCCATTCCGCGGCGGTCTTTTAAAGTATGCTGATACTTTGGGAACAACTAAGATTGTTGATGAACTTGAGATTTTGGCGACTAAGTATGGTGAGAGACTTAAACCGATGAATACAATCCGAAACATGGCCAAAACCAACCGAACCTTCTATTAGAGCATTGATTTTTGTTACTTCGGCGTCGCGGTAGCATTTGTACAGCTTCCGCCTCGCGCCGCAATCAATGCTCTAATATCGGTTCGAGGCTCACGCCTTGAATATATAAGCCTAGATCAAAAATACTGTTATTTAGGAGTTGTGGGGGGTATGCAGAAGCATGTAAAGAACATGAAGCAATGCTGGCAGTTGTTTAATCTCTGCCTTGTGGTTTGCGGAGTTTCGGTAGTAGGGGCTTCTATAAGTCTGTATTCCGATAATGAGGATTTAGCAGATATATTGATGATAGCTTTTCAAATCTTTGGATTATTAGGTTTGTATTTTTTGTTACTTCGCTCGAACTATGCTCTAAATATCCTTGTCAATGAACAGCTGAAAAAGAAACCTGAAGAAGGGGATGAGTAAAGGCGCTTATTCCGATTGGAGTTGGATGTAACCCTTTTCGCGGCCTTCTCTCATGGCCGTCTTGACTCTTCTGTCGAGCTGACCACATTGCTTTTTGAAGCCTTTAGGGCAATCCCCTCTGACATTTGATTGGATCTTCCTTAATGCTGGAAGGGGGGTGTCGGCTCCGATAGATTTTAATAACCAACGCCGAAACTTCTTACTCTTTTTCATGCGAATAAGTACTGGGCGGACAGATAGCCACTGTCCAGCAAGGCTCGTTGGTATTCGACTTCGTCTTGCAGGGCCAAACACTTCTTTTTCGCATTTTTTCGAGTAGTTTTTGTAGACTTTAAAAAGGTGTGGAGTCCAATTGAGTGTTTCTTCCATTTTGACTAACTCAAAATAAAGCTTTTCGCAGCGTTTTGACATTTGAACGCCGATGCCTTTCATAAACCTATCATGAGACATTCGATAGGTTTGAGTTTTATCCACTGGAACCTCAGTGGTGTTTTTACTTTTGCTCTTTGTCTTTTTGTTTTGAGCGTGAATCGAAGAGCTAAAGCTAACTAGGATTAAGCAACACAGGAGTGATAAGATTATTTTAATATTAGCAACTATAGGTGAATGAAGTTGAGTTCTTCTCATCTCTCGCTCCTCCCTTGAGCTTCCATTATAATCGAGATTTGCTAATTACTTGAAATTCTACCACTATAATCAATTTGTGTCTCATTATTAGACGATTCTCTGCAAAAAGGGTCGACACCCCCAATTTGACCTCTATTTTTGTCTAATATTTAGACGATATAGCTCTCAGATCGAAACTGTTATGGCATACCTTGGAATCTGTGTTGCATTTCCTAACAGTAACGAGATTTAAGAATAAGAACGTTTCCACACCTAATTTGAATCTCATTAATAAGAAGACTCCATAATAGAGGTTTGGAAATGAAGTATTTATTGATTTTTGTTGCACTCATATCTTTAGGACTAACTGGTTGTGGCAAGAAAGATAAAAAACCAAGAATATCAACCGATCGCTACAGGGCTGCTGGTCCCAATGCTGATACAAGAGACTATCTAAGTCCTCAATCTGGCTCGAGCTGGGGTGAGGTCACAGGAACGCCACAGTCTGCATTTCAAAGTGCTACCGAAGGATTAGTCGAATCTATAATGGACTCTCAATATATGGGACAAGTATCTGGTGCCTCCGGTGGATCAACAGGAGTTCGCTTCTGGGGACAAATTGATTTAGGGGCTCAACTAACTACTAATATGCCGAGTACTGCAATTCGAGCTTCAACATCGAATCTTAGAATAGTGATCTGGGATGAATATGCAGGTCGCAAAGATACAAGTTCTGGTGAAACCATTCCGGAAATTCCTTTTTACTTTAGCTCTGCTAGGTCTGGAACAGTTAACTCGAACTACGCAAAACTTGAGTTCGCCAATAGTTACACCATTATTATGATGGAAGGCTATTTCGACGCCGAAAATTTTGTGGGAGTTATGAGTTATCAAAACTTAAAGTCATTCGATAATAAGTCTCCATGGCGTGGTGAGTTAGGTACATTTGTAGTGAGAACCTGTCAGTTCTTTAAATGTAACTAGTTGCAATTACTATAATAATCCACAGAATACGATGAATTCTCTTGTCTTTAGAAGGTGCTTCTGATCTCTTTGTACTATGTCAGTGAACGTAGCATTTAAAAGACAACCACTGGAGACTCTGGTTGGTGGCGTATCGCCACTGGATCTTTCTAATTTGTCTGTTGGGCTTTTGGAATCGGCGCACCAGTTTATCGAAGCCTATGGTTATAACGTCGAAGACCCAGATGACCTAAAAATCGTACAACACATTTTCAGGCAGTCATTAGCTTTGGTAAGGGACAAGCTCTTAGAAGAGGACGAACAGATTCCTAACGAAATCGTTGACCCTAATGAACTGAAGGATATCGGGCAGCTCTTTTTATATGCTAGTAATTTAGATGGTAAGTGGGATCATTTGCAGAAGTGGGCCTGTGCAACTTTGAAAGTGATGCATGTTTTTGCACATCTTGAAAATGACATCTTTCATTTGTTTCCTGAAGAAATCCAGGCGCAAGTCATTAAGCCTTTTCAATCCTATATTTATGAAGACTCAGTTACAGGGAAATCGACTTTAGGATATTCTTCTGATGGTGATCAAATCATTATTGAACGCTTTGAAGTTAAGCCAACTAAATCGCTAACTAGTTCAGTCATTAAACTTCTGGCCAAAAAAGATATGTTTGCCATGACTTTGCTCGATAAAGTGGGTGTTCGGTTTGTGACTAAAACCGTTTTCGATGGATTTCGAGTTATGAGGTTTCTCCATGAGCAATCTTTAGTTTCGTTCCCGAACAGCATTGTCGATCAAATTACTAATACGATCTATCCCGTGAACTTGTTTTTTGAGGCTATGGATGAACTTCGTTCTCGAAGTCCCATGTCGAGCCAAGAAGAAATTGAAGAGGTCCTAACTCGAAAATTGGATCAGCATTTCTCTCGTGCTGAATTTGTTGAAAAAGAAAACATTTTCTCCGGGGATTCGTATAAATTCATGAAGTTTATTTCGAGACGACTCATCAAGGTCAATTTACCAGATGGGAAACTTATTAGGTTTTTCTACCCATTCGAAGTCCAAATAATGGATTACGAAACCTACTTGAAGAACCTTCAAGGACCTCAAAGTCATAAGCAGTATAAAGAGCGGCAAACAAAAGCAGCTAGAAGACGTATTTTTGGAATCAAGTCAAAATAGGGAATAAATGTCATGCTAAGAATCTATACTAAATTGCGAGCGATTATTGGTATTCCTATTTTTGTGTTTGCGACACTGGTTCTCAGTACGATGATGATCATCGTTGGGATTCTTAAATTGCGGAAGCTACAGGATTGGGTTGCTATTAATTGGGGGAGTTTCTTCATTTACCTTTTTGGTATTCGAGTTGAAATGGAAGGTGCTGAAAATCTCCCAGAAGACCAAGGGGTTCTGTTTCTTTTTAATCACCAAAGCTTAGTAGATATTCCTGTTTTGTTTCACTTGATGCCCAAGAGTTTTAGGTATGGAGCAAAAATAGAACTTTTTAAAATTCCATTTTTTGGTCAAGCCATGGCAGCCAGTGGTGTGTTGCCGATTGCTAGAGATAATAGAAAAGCTGTTTTTGAAGTGTATAAAGAAGCTGAGTCGCGTTTTTCTAAAGGGGAGAGTTTTGCCTTAGCTCCTGAAGGGACAAGGCAGTCTGAACCTCAGATTGGACCATTTAAGAAGGGGCCTTTTATTTTTGCTCATAATGCTAATGCTCCTTTAGTTCCCGTTGTACTAAAAGGCTGTCACGATATTCTAGAAAAGCACTCTTTGATGATTAATGCGGATAAGTTTCGCAGAGTTGTGAAGGTTAAAATTTTAGAACCGATTGATCCAAGGTTTTTGGATATGGACAATCTCGGTGATTCTGTTGCACAAATTAGAACTCGGTTTGTGAAGGCTTATTCTGAGCTCTAGTTATAGAACTTTCCAAGACTGACCACCATTATTGGTAAAGACTCTGATAAATTCTGGAGTACCCATATCGAGATGTAGAAGAATACGGTTACCATGATTTCCTTGGGGTTGAATTCTCAAGATTCTAAGTTTTTTACTTTTCTTTCTCGTGCGTTTTGGAATGGCCGCAAGTAATCGGTCCCATCTAATATAGGGCTTAAATGAGGAGCCATGATCATTACTGATATAAGGGCCCACAAAAATACGGCCTTTTGGAGTGATCGCGATAGGGTAGTTTTCGTTTTTAAATTGATCTAAGCGTTTCCATGACTTTCCGTTGATGGACTTATAGATACCTTGTGCTGAAACGAATGACAGGTTTGGTATGGCTGGTGATGATGCCATATCAAATAGCTCTTTTTTAAAAAGGATCTTTGTTGGGATTGTGCCTACTTGAGAACGAGCCAAAGATTTCTTGTTGGTTTCTTCTCGATCGTGGATTGGCCACCAGTACTTTCCTTTTCGACCAAGATTTGCATAACCCCAGCGAACTCTTTTGCTTCCAACCTGAATGAGTGGTTCGAAGGCTCGAGTGACTTGAATCGGGGAGGATGAGACCAGGGGCTTAGTATAAATCGCAGTCGATTTATTTCGACTGAGCAAGAATTCATCTTTAGTTACAATTTTATAAATTGTATCGGTGCTGAGGTTAGCTTCAGTGCCTTTAATAACGCCTCTTTGCGTATAAACCTCTGTTGCGTAATCTAAACGAGAAATAAGTTTTTGGTCTCGAATGTAACCTTTTCTAATTTTGCCATTGAGATCTACATATCTGACATTGATCCATCCATTTAACACCTGCAAAGGGATGAGTCTTTGAGTTGTTGGAACTCGGGTAATAATCTTTGAGCGCATTTTGGGTTTGGCATAAAGAGGCTGCCGAGTTTTCGAATACAAAAAGCCGATATCTTCTTCTTTAGGCTTTAGAAAAGAGTATTCAACCCATCCCGTTCGCGAGGAGCCATCCAGAATTTTAACCTTAAGCCAATGATTTTTGTGTTGAAGGACCTGAACTTCCACACCTGAGCGAATGTTTCTTAAAGGTAGCATATCCCAAGAGGGACGACTTCTTATAGTTCCACCTTTTTTTAATTGTGCAAACTTCGATAGGTAAACTGAGGGCAATACTTGAGTTGCAGGAACCCAACCTTGTAGCCCTTTTAAAGAGCGCACACGAATCCACAGTTTAACGTCGACTTTTTGGGTTGATTGCTCGAGAACATCTCGCCTGTAATGACCTGTTGGTATTGAGTGGTTAGGACTCAAATAAACAGGGGTCGCCCAGGCCGCACTTTCAAGCACCAACATCATCCATAATGTTGATAAGATTGCTCGTAGCCGCATGCTATTAGTATCTATTGGTTAGCCGGAAGCCCTCAAGACCAGTTTTCAAAGACCATCATCTGGTCGGGGCTAGACCAAACTCATTTTGAAGATTTAAAATAGAAGAGTGAGACATCTATTGATTGTTTTCTCTATTTTAGCTTTTTGTCTGCCGGCTTTTACTGAAGAGCTAGGTGAGACACAGATAAAGGGCCTGTTTATTGAGCCTGAATTTAGTTATCTCGAGGATCAAAAGGCACAGGTGAATATCGACCGATGGGCTTTTGGCTTTCTTTGGGATAGAGATGAGAGCATTTCTGCTTATTTAAGAGTAGGGCCGAAAGGTCTAAATCATAGGCCAAGGTATTTCGAGAATTCAGATGAGCCATCAGAGATTTCCATCATCGAAGGACATGGTATATATCGATCCAGTTTAGGTGAATTTAGATTTGGATTGATTACTTTGCCTTTTAGTTTCGAGTCCCAGCTCGATGAATCTAAAAGATGGTTTCCTAAAAGTCTTCTGGCTAAAAATGGTTTTTATGGGCGAAGAGATTTAGGTTTGTTTTTTAAAAACAGTTACTCTGGATTTCATACTCTTTGGGCGGCCCATGGGGGAGAGTCCGGCGCAGACTTAGATGAGCAATTTTGGTTAACCGCGCAGTGGTACTTTCAAGATTCCAAGGGATTTGTGATTGGTTTTTCGGGGCAAACAGGTCGAACCAAAACCACTTCTACAAATCCAAGTGGAACAAGAGCAGGGATCCTTGGCTTTGAAGTCGATGAAGATGCCCGCCTCAGGGCAGGTAACTTTTTTGTGGCTTGGCAGAGACCCAATTGGAGAATGGTTCTGGAGGCTTCCATGGGGGAGGTTTTACAGGCTAGTGAAGAACGGCAGTGGCATAGTTTCAGGGGAGACTTCGTCTATGAAGTCATAGATCATGTCGATGTTTTGTTTCGTTTCGACAGTTTAGAGCAAGACAATAAAACCTCTGATTCAGTGCTCAAAGAGTGGACACTTGGTTTCTCCCTAAATTCTGAAAACAAAACCTCAAAGTTTTTCGTATTAGCTCTCAGGAAAGAATTCCAAGGGGATCCACAAGCTGATCACCAGGCTTTAATTCTTTGGCGCTTAACTCCCGAAATTTCTTTTTAAAAACCGCTGAAAAAGTCCCTATTTACTAGTGATTTGGGGCTATTCCCTTTTTGACCTCTTTGCCTTTGCAGGGTATAAACAACCCAATTTTGAATCAAAAATAACATGAGGTGTCAAATGGCATTAAAGAAGATTGGTGTTGTCGGTGCAGGGCAAATGGGAAATGGGATTGCGCAGGTTTTAGCGGCCCATGAGTTTCAAGTTGCAATGATGGATGTTTCACAAGAAGCCCTCGATAAAGGCTTAGCCACCATTTCAAAAAGTTGTGACCGTTTAATTAAAAAAGAAAAGATGACTGATGATCAAAAAAACCAGTTACTCGGTCGAATCACGACTCATCACGATCTTTCAGGATTTTCTGATGCCGATATGGTTATTGAAGCCGCAACTGAAAACATCGATCTCAAACTCAAGATTTTCAAAAACCTTGATCAAGTTGTTCCAGCACATTGTATTTTGGCAACCAATACCTCCTCAATTTCGATCACAAAAATCGCGGCCGCTACAAATCGACCATCAAAAGTCGCGGGAATGCACTTTATGAATCCGGTGCCGATTATGGTTTTGGTTGAAGGTATTAGAGGTCTTCAAACTTCAGATGAAACCTTTAACACCGTTAAAGGACTGACTGAGACTTTAGGGAAAGTTTTTGTAGAAGGTAGAGATATTCCTGGTTTTATCGTAAATCGAATCCTTATGCCTATGATAAATGAGGCCGTATACGCACTATATGAAGGAATCGGTGATGTCGAAGGTATCGATCAGGCTATGAAGCTGGGAACGAATCAACCTATGGGACCACTAACATTGGCAGACTTTATTGGTCTCGATACGTGTTTAGCAATTATGAACGTTCTTCACGATGGTCTTGGTGATGCGAAATATCGTCCTTGCCCACTACTTGTTAAATATGTGGAAGCTGGTTGGTTAGGTAGAAAATCAGGAAGAGGATTTTACGATTACTCTGAAGGGAAATAAAATGGAATTTATCGATCTTAAAATTGAAAATAGTATCGCAAAGATTGAAATCAAGCGACCAAAAGCTCTCAATGCTTTGAATGAAAAAGTCATGAATGAACTAGATGCAGTGTTCACGGATCTTCATGACAAGACCGATGTTCGTTGTCTCATTATTACTGGAGAAGGTGAGAAAGCTTTTGTTGCTGGGGCTGATATAAAAGAAATTAGCGAGTTGAATGCTTGGTCTGCAAAGGAGTTTGCAACTAATGGGCAAGCAACTTTTCGCAAGCTCGAGAAGTTGCCATTTCCTGTG
>CAZFYV010000099.1:0-11084 GCA_964523195.1 uncultured Pseudobdellovibrionaceae bacterium | reverse complement strand
GTCTGAAGTATAAGTTCCGTAGGTCGCTCGAAAAGTATTTTGACTCGAATAGAGTGTTTTTAAATTCACTTTAGCTTCTTGTTGAAGAGCTCGTGCTCGGTAGGTTCCTAAAGCATCTGCATGTTGGCTCATTTGCAGAAAAAATATATAACCAAAGGCTCCAATCACCACGAGACAGAACGCTGTTAAAAATCCAACGAGAATTTTAGCCCAAGGTTTCATCTAGGCTCCTAAAAAGCGAATTATTCTCCACGAAGGACTTTCAGCCATGCCTTTTTCTCCTGAGGAATGACTTCGTAAGGAGTCATCAGGCCAGTCTTCAAACCACCATTAACATCAGCTGGGTCCGCTTCCCAACTTTGAGGAATCAGTGCTTCAGCGAGAGCAAATGCCTTCGAATTGTTTTGCCTCATAACTGTTAAAACTTCCTCAACAGTGACGTGTGGAATACTATCATCCCAACAATCGTAGTCTGTTACAAAACTACATGGCAAATAGGTCAATCCTGCTTCTCTGGCCAGAGCAAACTCAGGAAAATTAGTCATTCCAATAATATCGGCACCCATCTGTCGATAGGTTAAAGATTCTGCCTTAGTTGAGAAGTACGGTCCTTCGATACAGACATAGGTTTTTTCAAAGTGGCAATCAAAACTAAACTGGCCAGCAAGCTCTTTAATTTTTCCGACGAAATTCATGGATACAGGCTTGGCCAATGAAACGTGTCCTACAACACCATCTCCACAAAAACTTACCTTACGCAAAGATTTCGTACGATCAATATACTGATTCGGCACAACCATATCTCCGGGCTTGAATTCTTTGGCTAAACTTCCAACAGCCGAAACAGATAATACTTTACTGGCTCCATATTTTTTAAGAGCAAAGATATTTGCCTGATAGTTCACTTCTGAAGGAAGCAACTCATGATTTTCACCATGACGAGGAACGAAAAGGCATTCAGTTCCAGCGACTTCCACTTTTTTCATTCCAGAAGAGGCTTTTCCGAAAGGAGTTTCGATATCGAGATTTTCAATGGGTTTAAAACCATCAAACTTCTCAAATCCAGATCCACCAATAATCGCCCACATAATATTCTCCTTAATCTAAAAAAGCACCTGTACTTAATTGTTTGGCATCAAAAACGCCATGGTCAAAGACAAAAGATGTAACTAGCTTAGACGGAGTTACATCAAAAGCCGGGTTAAATGTTTTAGCGGCCTGAGGAGCCCATCGGCACTCCCCGAAAGACCCACGTACACCTTGAACTTCGAAACTTGCTCGTTCTTCTATAGGTATTTCTCGACCCGAATCACACTTCATATCAATAGTTGTTCGCGGAGCTACTGGATGAAAATCAACTTTATGGTATTCAGCATTAACAGCTAGACTGTAAGTTCCAATTTTATTAGCAAAATCACCATTTCGCGCCACTCTATCAGAACCAACAAAAATTCTTTGAACTCGCCCCTCTTTCATAAGATGAGCTGCCATATTGTCACAGATCAGAGTATAAGGGATTCCTAATTGATGCAGCTCCCAAGTGGTCAATCGACCACCCTGTAATAGCGGTCTGGTTTCATCGACAAATACATGAATCTTTTTGCCTTGTTCGTGTGCTCTTCGAATTACCCCAAGGGCAGTTCCTACTCCTACAGTTGCAAGCCCGCCGGTATTACAATGTGTGAGTATATTCTCACCATCTTTAATTAACTCTGCTCCTAAATTCGCCATGCGATCACAGAGTTCTACATCCTCGGTAAAGATTTCTTCTGCAGTTTGCATGACTGCTTCAGACTCAAAGGAGGACTTTGTAGCGGTATCAATCATTCGATCCAAAGCATTCATCAAATTCACAGCCGTGGGCCTTGAATTTCTTAATTTATGAGCCGCTTGGAAGAACTCTTTTTCTCCTGGCTTAGTTTCCATAAACTTAGCCAATGAAAGAGCGGCTGCTACCCCTATCAAAGGAGCTCCTCGAGTTTTAAGGTGAAAGATAATATCAACCATCTCATCAACTGAGTCGGCTTTGATCCAATTTTGATCGTCGGGCAGCTGAGTTTGATCGAGAACAAAGATCTTTCCAGACTCATCTCGTTTTAACCCCAAGCTCTCAAGTTTCTTCATAAAGTTCTATCCCCTAAAGATTTGCGAAGCTTTTTTAGCTCTTCCAACTCTGAAGCTGGAAGTTCAGTTATACCTCCAAGAAGGTGAGCTGCCATCAAAATTTCTACAGAATGCTCCAATCTCTCCATTCCGCAAAAAGCCTCAACGAGATCCTCTCCCCAGGAAAGCGCACCGTGTCTGGCCAAAATCATAACCCGACTATTTTCAACAAATGGATGAAGATTTGTTCCCATTTCCTTGGTACCTGGTCGAGCATAAGGAACCACTGGAACCTGCCCAACAGCTAATATCAACTCAGAAATCGCGCCTACTGGTAATTCTGTTGAATCCGGGAAAGCCACACTCCAAGCAATAGATTTAGGAGGATGAGCGTGCACCACAGCTTTGGCCTTTTCACATTTTTTAAAAACTTCCACATGCATCAATCGTTCGCTAGAAGGATTTCCGCTCACAACATTTCCATCGATATCTATAACCGCAATATCTTCTTTTTTGATAAAGGCTTTTGGCAACCCAGATGGAGTAATCAATATTCTGTCATTACTCATACGGTAGCTAATATTGCCGTCCGCTGAAGCCAACATATTCTTCTTATGGAGGTTCTGACAAACCCAGAGAATTTGTTCTTTTATTGTATTTTCATCGAGCATAACGATTTCCTAGTGCGATTAAAGAGAGTTTTCCCAATAGGACTGACTTAAATCTTTGTCACCTTCCAAGAGATTTTTCTCCTGACTGTTATAGTGCTTACCTTGATAGATATCGCGATCGTGTAGATAATCAATAATTGATTGAAAGTTGCGCATTCGATGGCGCGCCCAAGCAGGAGCCACCAACTCTTCCCACCTTGATGCCAATGCCGCCAATCTATGAATTGCTAAATCTGGACTCAAGTGACTTAAAAAAGTCGAAACGGATTCGCTATATTCTTCAAGGGTCAAAGGTGTGAATTCACCTTTGAGATAGGTCTTTTCAAGAGGAGTTTCTTTCAAAACGTGAAGGTTATGGAGCTTCACATTTTGAATCGGGAGTTGATTACAAATCTTGGCCGCCATTTCCACATCTAATTGAGTCTCACCTGGCCATCCAAACATGAGGTGGACACCCAAATTTACATCTGGACAATGTCTTCGAATTCTTTGAATCCCAGCAATAGATTGGGCTCGATCATGACCTCGCTTCATCCAATCCAATTGTTTATTATCAAAGCTCTGTACTCCAACTTCAACAGCTACAAAGGTTTTCTTAGAGTACTCATCCCAGGTCCTCAATACAGCGTCAGAAAGGCAATCGGGGCGAGTACCTACGACAATTCCAACTACATTATCGTAGGATAGTGCTATATCAAAAGCTTCTTTTAAACGCTTGAGCTGCAAAAATGTTGTCGTATAAGCCTGGAAGTAGATTAAAAAAGTATTGGTATTGCAACGTTGCCCCACCTTTTCCATATGCATTTCAATTTGCTCTCGAAGTTGCTGATTGGCATTTTCAGGATACGCAAACGACCCGTGAACATCACAAAAAGTACAGACCTCCATACCCTTCAATCCACGTCTATTGGGACAATCATCAGCAAGAGCCACAGGAACCTTGAAGACTTTGCCTCCAAACTCTTCCTTATAAAATTTTGAAATTGGATAATAGGGTTTACCATCCCATTCATTCATGACTCAGACCTCAATTTAGAGATATGGATATATCACAGATTCCCCCATTTTCCTATTTTTCAGCGACCAAAACCTGTTAGAAAGATGCTAAAAAACAGCCTAATTTCAATACTTTATAGGTGCGAGCTGTTTTCTCTTTTAAATCCTAGAATTAACTGATACCTCTCTGACATGCCAAAGGATCCAAAGGACCTCAATATTCTATTTGAAACGAAGAATTGGTATCTATTAGAGACCAGAGACCAATCTCCCAGCTTGTCCTTCAAAGGTGATACTGAGAATATCGGGGAGTCCATGCATAGTCACGATGGAGCTTTTTCAGAAACACTCTATATCTATGAGCCTGTGCTCAAAAATCAGAGTGTAAATCCCAAACTTTTGAGTCTTGGGCTAGGGCTCGGCTACAACGAAACTATGGCCACCGCTTGGTCGATCAAAAACAAGGTGGAGGCGATAACTATAGACTCCTTTGAATCAGAGGCCTTTTTGATCGAAAATTTTAAAAGTTTTATCGAAAATTCGGAACCCTTTTCAGAGGAACAAGCAGCACTCTTTAAAAGTTATCAGTATATTTTCCAAAAGTTTTCTGAGTATTACCAAACTCCTCTGGAACACCTGAGAACCACGATGCTAGAGCGTATAAAAGACGAATCCATTCGTTTTTTTGGAGCTCTCGATTTAGATTCTCTACCGAGTACAAAATATAACGGCATTTTCTTCGATGCCTTTAGTTCAAATACATCTCCAAATTTATGGTCTGAGGAATTCCTCAGAAGTTTTTTTACTCAATGTACCCATGAAGTCTGCATAGTAAGCACATATGCAGCGACAGGTGCTTTGAAAAGAAGCCTTAAGGAACAGAACTTTGAAGTTTTATTGCGCAAGGGTTTTAGCCATAAGAGACAATCAACCCTCGCATTCAAAGGAAACATAGATAAAAATCTAAAAGTAGAGATGGGCCTGTAGCTGGATGGCAGTCTCGGAGTAATCGGTACTAGCACGCTCTCCGCTTCTAGAAATGTAGAGCAACTCCGTTTCTATTCCACTTAACCAGAAATTCTTTACTCCAACCATGATTTCCATTTCATCACCTTCACTGAGATCTCGAGCGACATTTGAAAGTGCTAAATTGAAAACAGCGTAGTTTTCTCGCCAAAATTTATACTTGTTTTCAATGGTATACACACTACCTGCATTACGAGCTCCTGGTGCAAACTCTTGGCTGACTCGAAGAAACTCAATATTGGAGGTTAAACCTTTCCAATAGGCTCCTCCAGTTAGAGAGTACATTTGCTTTTTCAAGTCGGTGTTAACATCCTTTGTATCCCAGTAAGAAAAGGTCACAGATGCACCAAGTGTTACAAACCTTAGCCCTAAATTCGCAACGATCCCTGAATCTTGATTAGCTCCAAGCTTGTTTTCATTAGGACGAATTAAAGTGATGTTACCGAAAGGTACATTGGGAGCAGTACCAAGGCTAATTCCCTTAAAAGAAGAATTGGCGTAACTCAAACCAGAGACTGTCTGGGCCAAGTTTCTATGGTCAGGAACATAGTTTCCAAACATTGGCCTAAAGATTCCATACATCACATAAGTATTATAAGGAAGCTCATCCACTAAAGCGTATAAAGACCTTGTGTAGTGCCCACTGGTTGCCAAATAATCGAAAGACTTACCAAGTTGGTTTATAATTCGACTTTCAATCACTATCTGTAAATTTTTTCGAATTGGACGAACTCTGACCCCAAGATCCAATCCCATGGGCCAAATCAATGATTTTCGGTTTTCGGGAATCGTGTCGTCTTTATCGCTATTTTGAATCATAAAAAAGCGTAAATCCCCTCCAGCGATCACTGGCATAATCCGTTCTTCACGAAGAGGATCACCCTTTGGAACTCTATAAAGATCTTGAAACATAGATCTTGCAGTCTTTGCATAATGCTTTTCTCGACGATCCCAATACTTCTCGTCGACTCCAACGGTCTTAGCTTCGACATGGGGAAGTCCCTTTTCCCAATCGAGAACAATTTTCTTAACAGCTTTTCTTTGCTTCTTAGGAATCTTACTCGGCTTTCTAGAGTACTTTTGCTTTCTAAACGGAGCGGTACCTCTATCACTCCAAGCAAACTTACTATAGAACGACCTTAACCATCTTTGCTGCGTCCAATTACCATATCTACTTCTTAAACCACCACCGTTTGGATTGACATGGCAACCTTGACAGGAAAGAGTACATCTTCGATCAGCAGGCTTTCTATTTAATCGACCTGGAGCATGACAACCAGCACAGTTCTGTGCAAACCGATTTGCAATCCAAGGTTCAGCCCCCGCTTCAGAGCTATTAAATACTGCGAGTAAAATAAATAAGACGAATGACAAAACAATGCCACCAACGATGCGAATTCCAGGTCGTAGTTTCACAGGTACCTTCCGATGTAGATCTGTCCCCTAAATACTGTGCTTAGTCCTTAATTTAACAACTTTCGAGTCTCAATTTGAGTCATGACTCCCCAGTTCAGAATCAAAGTCGAGCTTATTGTCGTGCGGTTTGATAAAATTATTGAAGGGCAAGTCTAACGTCTGGATGGTACGTCATAGCTCATGTGGTGAGATATTCCCAAAAGGGAAAGTTTTAGGGACATTTTAGGATGAGAAATAAAAAGCTGAAGCTGTTAGTGGGCATCTTTTGTGGGACTATGGTTCTCACAACCTATCAAAACTGTGCACCAGTGCACGACCAATTGTCCGAAAACTCAAGTTCACAGATTCAAACCAATAATATCGATTTCACCTTACCTGCAAGTCTAAAAGTAGATTTAACCAATGACTGTATGGCATGTCACCCAGAGGCTAGTGCAGATAGAATTTCTGTAACTGGTGAAGATCTTAATCGCATTGGTTGGATCATCCCTGAAAACTCAGGTAACTCAATACTCATCGAATATCTCGAAACACCATCTGGCCCAAAGAGAATGCCTCCTTCGGGGCCTCGCTGGGCTCAAACAGAAATTAATGATTTAAAAACATGGATTGATGACCTAAAACCATCAGATGATACTGGAGGGAGCACAGCGGTTTCCTATGCGAGAGATATTGCACCTATCATGGAAGCAAAATGCACGAACTGCCATGGCACAAGAGCCGGTGTGAATCTGGAAAGCTACGAAGAAACTCGCAAACACGTCAGTCTTAGTGCCCCCAATGACCCTTTGTTTAGTGGCCTTTACAGGACTATGTTTGAAGGAACTTACAGTCCGAATGCTAGAACAGCGATGCCTCCAAGAGGAAACAACGCTGCGACTGATCAGGAGCTCCAAAAGATTCAGGACTGGATAGCCCAAGGTGCCCCACCTTAATTGTAAGGATTAGATCCTTATAGATCGATTCCAAGAGAAGTCATAAAAGACTGATTGTAATAAACTCCAGCGAAGTCGCCATTTAAATCAACCATGCCCCTCTCGTATGTTGCTTCGATAAAAATATCTCGACCTGTCCTCTGTGGAATTCTGTAGCCTAAACCAAGCACTCCAAGAACATCGACTGTCTGAATTTGACTTTTAGATAGTCGCGCGTTTGCAACTTCATTTCCACCATCAACATCAATTAAGATTGAAGGTAATAATTCAATTCTCGAATACAGTCCAGATCTACGACTACCTGAAAAAGGTAATCTCAAGCCAACTGGAATTGAAAGGTAACTCAAACGAATCGGATCAAGTGCTAATGAATCTGAGCCAGCTCCCCTCTGGTTAAAAATCAATCCCGTTTCAAAAGACTTTGCCTGAAGACCTGGAATTCTAAAACCAACAGATAATCCAGTTTGGTTTTTATCTGCAGTTGAATTTGCAATATTAGAAACATTTAATCCAAACACTGGTTCAAGTTGTTTCATCAAGCTCGGCCCTGTTCGAACACTTTCTTGCTTAACACTGAGTTGACTCTTGGCCTCTGGAGCCGAAAGTGTCGATTCACTGGATCCAGTGGCTGCTACTGCAGTGAACATTACGATTGAAAATACTGAAAAAATTGAACTCTTAATTTTGGTCATAAAAAGCCTCCGAATATACCTTAGAGCGAAACATATGCCACCACCAAGCCCTATACAGTTGATTTCACCAGAAAATTGGCGACTTTAAGTGTCTCAAAATTAAACAGATTTGCCAAAAAATGAAACCTTAGATAGCCTCTTTGAGCTTCTTAAGTTTATTCGACCAATTGGAAGAACCAAAGAGGGGTAAAGAAATATGGAAAATTCTGATTCAATTCTTAGCAATCGGATCGACTCTAAATCTGGAGTTTGGATGCAATTGCGACTCAATCGTCCAAAAGCTTTAAATGCCCTCAGCATTGATATGCTCCGTTTGATAGCTAGTGAATTACAAAGAGCTTCAGAAGACCCATCGGTCAAAGGAGTTATCCTAGATAGCACCATTGAGAAGGCCTTCTGCGCAGGAGGAGATGTCAAAGGTGTCGTTCAGGAGCTTCTAGCTGGGAATAAAGAGTCTGCTCGCTCCTATTTCCTTCAGGAATATTCTGTAGATTACCAAGTTCATTCTTTTGAAAAGCCACTTGTGACTTGGATGAATGGTTATGTTTTTGGCGGAGGTGTGGGCCTAGCAGTTGGGTCAGGTTACCGAATTGTTACACCCCAAACTCTCTTAGCCATGCCCGAATCTAAAATTGGATTCTTTCCAGATGTGGGTGCAAGTTTGTTTTTAGGGCGAATGCCATGGCCCATAGGGCTTTTTGCAGCCTGGAGTGGATATCGATTCACTCCCGAAGACGCTGTAGCTTACGGTTTAGCCGATTTTATTATCGACCAACCCTATCATTCAAAACTTCTTCAACATATTGAAACCATTGAATCCGAAGACACCTATGGAATTAAACAAGAACTTAGATCATGGTTGCTCAATTTTCGAATTGAAAAAGAAAGCCCATTGTTTGAAACAGAATTTGAAAAACTGAAGGGAATCTCTCCAGATCTTTCAGCGATGGATTGCTTCAATGCTTTCCTAGAACTCAAAAGCGATAAGTTTTTCGGCCCCTGGGTAAAACAGATTGAATCCGGATCTCCAACATCTCTTGCAATGGGATTTGCACAAATGAAATGGGCTCAGAAAAAACGAGAGGCAAAAGAGTCATTCGATATCTCTCAAGCCTTGAATGCAGAACTCGCATTAGCCGAGTGGGCTGCGACACAAAATGATTTTGCATTGGGGGTAAAGTCTTTACTCATTGATAAATCACCAAATGTGACTTGGGTTCCTGAGAATTTAAAAAGCATCGACACCGCAAATTTAATTAAAATACTCGAGGAAAACCAAGATTCAAACTTGATAGAATAAAAAAAGAGAAAGACCTGGGTCTTTCTCTTTTTAGTTATCTGACTTTTTCTAAACAATTAGAATTTCAGAGATAGCTTTGCAGAAAATCGATCAGCGTCAAAAGTTCTTTGATACTCGAAACCAAGGCGAATTAGGAGTAGTTTCAAATTAACTCCGGCCTGAACAAAGGTTCCGTCTTCTTCAGATGTTGCACTTGTTCCCGTTGTAAGACTTGGATCAAACACAGCAGAGGCGGTACTGCTTAAATCACCTTCTGAACTGACCCAACCTAAGCCAACATAAGGTTCCACGATCAGTAAATTCATCCCTACTTGAGCTAAAAGCCCATACATTGAGTTTTCGTAAGAAATATCAGAATTGACAGCCCCAACCGTTTGACTGAATTTAACTTTCGACTGACTAAAGAACCCCTTAACTGAAACTGCTACTGCAGGTATTGGAATCATATCGGAGATCGTCCATTTTACACCCAAGCCCAAATGCTCAAATTTAACATCACCACCATCGAGTTCAGGGATGATATTAACTTCAGCCGTAATTCCAAATGGAACTGTCAATGCTCCAACCAGCCATGCATGAGGTAAAAAAGAGACCTCACTGGATGCATCTACTTCTTTTGCGAGAGCTTCAATTCCTTCAGTCATTGCTCCACCGGCGATGATCCCGGCTTCAATACCAAATATGTTTCCAAGACTAGAGGGCCCCGAGACACTCGAATAGGCAAAAGTCGAAGAAAAGTCTTTATTAATAACTGCTAAATCATCGGCATTAATATTGTTAAAAGCTAAATCAGCTTTTGCTTGAAAACCAATAACTGTAAATAGAAAAACTAATAGAACGCCCCAGCGCTGCATATTTCACCTCATTTGTTGAGGTTTAATAGTTTCAAAGGCTGAGCAATTTGACAAGTCATGGAAAGAAAAGCCTTCCAAACCACCAGACTAAAATTTAACTGGTTCTCGGCATGAACTACTGTACAAGACCTAGAAATGGATGCTCGCAGGTCATTTGTCTTGAATATTTGCGAATGGGCGTAAGGTTATTTTCCACGAGATCTTTCATCTCTGATTTTAGAACTTTAATTCTACCCAAAACCAAACTTAAGGCTCTCTCGTACTTCTCAAAATCAACCTCATCCTGTTCTATGAGGTCATTTGTTAAAGCATACTGCAACATTCTAAGAGCACTTTTCTCTTTAGCTAAATCCCTATTTACTTTGAACGTTCTAAAAAACAAAAGGCGATATTTATGACTAAAAATAACTTTTAGGTGAACTGAAGGAGTATAGGCCATTTGGAAAGAGTTTATCTGCTCTTGTGCTCGATCCATTTTAGTCATCAGATGAGAAACTATATTTCTCTCATAGTATTCAATCTGCCCATAAGCTTCGAGAAGTTCCGTTCTCTTTTCAGGATCCGTTAACAAGTGTTTAAGAAGTAACTTTTGATAGACGTGACTATCTCCAGAGAAACCCAAGAGCGTGTCAGCTAATTCTTTATTATCGACCATTTGTTCTAGCTTTTCAGTTGTGAGAACTTGATTACTCATCTCAAGCTCCTGAAGTTTCTTAGCAACACCAGCTTGATAAGCCTGAACCACAGGTACAATCTGTCGGTTATTTTGATTTAAGACTTCAAAAAATGAAACACCGTCAGGCATTCCACGGTAATGATATTTTCTCTGAACTTCTTTTAGTTGTTTTGCTGATTTTCCAAATCTCTTTTTAACTTCTCTTTGTTCTCTCCAGTACTTAATCGCTGAGTAGCCAATCCCTGTAGTTTCAATATAAGGAATCATTCCCAAAAACGGATAGAGATGACCAAAACCAAGAGCAATCATAGTCGGCAAGATAACACCGAGTTGAAACGAATAGAGAGTGGACCAAATAATTGCAGACAAAGGTTCCAGAGTTTGCAATTATTTGGTCCACTCTCTATTCGTTTCA
>CAZFYV010000098.1:0-11158 GCA_964523195.1 uncultured Pseudobdellovibrionaceae bacterium | reverse complement strand
TCATACTTATTTTTATTTTTGCGTATCTAGTAGGTCAGGGCGTGTCGCTTCGGCTTTCCGGTCTAACAAACTTTGTGAACGAGTTAACTCGCGGTAATTACGATTTACAATTGATACCAAAATCCAAGGATGATCTAGGAAAACTTGGAGTCTCTATTGCGCAATTACAAGCTGAGTTACTCTCGAAGAAGAATAAAGGACCATCAAGAGACGATTTTCAGTCAGAACGCATGGCGGCCTACGGACAGTTAGGAAAAGGAATAGCGACGTCTCTTAAAGAACCCGTCATGACCATACTTGGTCACGCTCAATTGGCGCGATCAAAAGCGAATGAAGAAACCAAAGATCACTATGTGGTTATAGAAAGAGAATCGAGACGAGCAAAAGGAATTCTTGATAAGCTTGCTCGGTTTTCTGGGTTGGATCAGGTTGAGCATCAAGAATTAGATATCAAGTCTGTGGTTGATAGCTCCTTGAAAAATCTCTCACACGAAATGGAAAGTCGTGGGGTCACTTTACTTGCATCGTTAAAAGATGTTTCTTCAATTTATGGACACGAAAGTCAGATAAGAACAATCATTAACTCGCTTTGCATGAATGCGGCTGAAGCTATGAAATCGTCCAGTGAGCGTGAGATAAGGGTTGGGCTTTCTCAGATGGGCTCTTTTATTCGAGTTGCTATCGAAGATACAGGCCCAGGCATTCCAGAAGAGTTAAAAGCCAAAGTGTTTGAACCGTTTTATAAGTCATCTGAATCCGATGAAAATCTCGGATTGGGTCTGCCATTAGTTCTAGGGATTGTTAATGAACATCGTGGAAAAATTAATATCCATTCAGAACCAGGGCAAGGAACACAAATATTCATTGATTTCCCCTCTAAAGAAACCGCGGACAGTGCCGTTGAAACTGTGATTAATCAACCATTGGATTTGAAAAAGCCAGATCCAGAAAAGCCACTTGATTCGGAGCAAGCTCTTCAGCTTCATGAATCATCTACATTACCTTCAGCGCCAGAAGAAGACGAGGTCACATTTGTAGGAAATGAAATTCCCTACGAAGAACCTCCAGAAGATGCAATTCAAATGACTGAAGGGGAAAGCTCCGAAGCGAACTCTGATGAGATAAACATTGAAACCGGCAGTAGCGAAGACTCTGAAATTTCGGTTGAGGTAGTCAGTACTGATTCCGAAGCTAAAGTCCCGAGTGAACCTGTAGAGGTGGCGAGTGTGGAATCTACAGAAAGTGAAGTTGCACCTGCGGTTGGTGGAGCTGAGCTTATAGGTGATTCATCAGCTGAAAGCCAGGATACTTCCTTTTCCGAAGAGAGCACAGGGACTACTAGTTTAGAAGACCATCCACCATTGATTGAGGTGAAAGAAAGCCAAGAGGACTCTGATGAAGATGATATGGGAATCCAAGTTATTCAACTTGGAGCTGAGAACTCATCGGATGAGGGGCCGGATTTAACAAGTGAAACCAATTTGTCGAAAGTTATTGAGTTGGGCGGGGATTCGTCTGATTCCGATAGCCAAATTTCTGAAGTTCCAGAAGGATTAACAGCCACAAACTTTAGTGAGTCAGAATCAGATCTTTCTCAACTGACTGAAAACGAGCCTGAAGGCGGTTCGGAGCATATAGCGGAAATTCAGAGAAGTGCAGATGAGATTCCTCAATCCCTAGATGAAATAGAGAATGCACCTCCAGAAAGTACCATCATTGCTGCTCCAAAGGTGATTGAAGAACTTAACGAAAAGGTGATTGATCGACCTGGGCAATCGAATATTGAACACTCTCAGGTCGCTCAACAGGACCAACTTTTACAACAAAATGATGTCGAGGAAGTGAGTGAGAGTTCTGTGAATCAAACAGTCGTTCATCAGGGAATGGATACTAATGATGAGGTTTTTAGTCCTGAACAACCGTCAACTGTTCTTGATGAAGATGAAATTTACCCATCGAATCCTTCAATCGATTTAGGGTCGATGCAGGAAAACTATGAGGAGATCGCGTATCAAGCAAGTTCTGCTCCTAAGGCTAATCCGAGTGAAAAACCAAGCTCACCTCCTCAAGGTATGGAGCAATCTCAAGTAGAGCCAATGGAAGCGGCAACGTCTACTGGCACGCAGAAGCGGCCTTCTAGAATTCGTATTCGAAAGCCGAAGAGGAGCTAAAGCGTAGATGGATGTTAGTGAATATCGGTCAGAGATTCTCGTATATGTGCTCAACCCTGATTACAATCAGGCTCAGGCACAGACCGGTGTTGTAGCCAGTGTAGGCTATCAAGCGAAGTTCTTTCCAACAGTTGATCTTTTTTATCAAGCTTGTGAGCAAGAGCCACCTCATTTTGTTCTTTTAGATACGGAAGTGTTTTTAGGGCAGTCTGAGGTTATTTGTTCTAGAATCAAGGAAATTTCAGATGAGATAGGTATTTACCTGCTAACAACTGCGAAAAATGTTTTAAATGTTTTGCAGTTAATTAGTGATAATTTAGCCTACGATTATATTACTTTACCTATGATTTCTTCATTAGATTTGATTCAGAAGCTCGATAGAGGGACAGCGTCGCTACTGGTTAAATATGAAAATGAAGAGTTGAAGGAGGAAGTTGGCGACTATGCGGAAAGTGACCTCCGTGCAGAACCAGCTCCATTAACAGACGATGAGTCCAATAAACTTTTCGAGAGCCTTTTTCAGTTTTTACAAGAAATTAAGTTTATCCGAGATAAAGACATCATTGTTCAAAGATTTTTAGAAAAATTAAGTCAGTCATTGAAAATGATACCGATTATTTACCTTAAATATCTGCCTAACCAGATGGCCCTTGGATTGAAGCACAGTGTTTTTGTGCCCAATATAAACCTTGAGGGGATTGGAATTCAATTGAAAGGGATTCCTCCGAATTTAGTACCAAGACATTTGGAAAATCCTGGTGAGCTACCACAGCTTCACAGCATGATGAAAAAAGTTTTTAAAACTGATCGCTTTTTTGCGAGCCCTTTTCGAATGGAAGAAAAAGTTTTAGGTGTATTCGTACTTTTAAATACCATGCCTGGAGAGTGGGAGCGTAAATTATTTTTTAGCATGCTCGATATAATGGAAATGGCTTACAGATCTAGTGAGTTGGAGTTGAAGAATCACCAGCTGGAGATTTACGATCAATCTACAAAGCTTCTCAATAGAAAGCATTTGTTGGCGAGAATGGATGAGGAATTTGATCGAGCAAAGAGAACTTCCCACCCACTTTCATTTATGTTGATAGAAATTCACAATGAAAGAGAGCTAACAGAGCAGTTAGGCGAAAAGGCCTATGAAAGCTTGATGGTTCATGTTTCAAAAGTTTTACGAAAAACCAATCGAGTCAATGATATGGTGGCGAGGTTTCAAAATTCGTTGTTTGCGGTTTTGATGCCACATACCCCTCATATGGGAGCGGCAGTGAAGGCTGAAAAAATTCGAAAGGTTTTTGAAAATATGGAATTTCCAATTCTCGATAAGGTTGCCGCGGACAGAGTTCACATCAATGTTGGTGTGACAGCTTATCCTAATTTTAGTTACGATGTGGACTCCATGATACGTACAGCTGATGAGGCTGTAGAAAAAGTCAAAAATTCAGGCGGAAACAGAGTATGTTTAGCCTCAGCACCACTTGGTTATACTCCAGAGTTTGAACCAGTATCCATCGAAGATAACTATAATAAGGAGTAGTTTTGAACCACAAGGTCCTGGATCGAGGGACTTATGCTCAAATCGACACTTCAGCATTGGTCCACAATTATAACGAACTAAAAACCTATTGTGATTTTACGGAGTTCTTTTGTCCCATGGTCAAGGCAAATGCCTATGGGCACGGTGATGTTTTGGTGGCAAAAACCCTTGTTGATGCAGGTTGTAGGCGTTTAGGGGTTGGCTTCATCGAAGAGGCCATTCCATTGCGAGATGCGGGAATTGCCTGCGAGATTTTTGTATTTGGTGTGTTTCAAGAAGCCTGTGTAACCGCAATTGAAAATATGAAATTGACTCCAATTGTTTCAACACTTGAGCAATTTGACTATTTGGAAAGGCACTTAAAAGGCTCTCTAGAGGTTCACTTAAAGTTCAATACTGGTATGAATCGATTGGGCTTTGAGATCCATCAAATTAATTAAAGATGCTGAAGCACTTGAAAAGATTCATCAAATTGACACCTTAATAAAAAAGCTTAGTTCGCTAAAAAAGGTTCGAGTCACTGGAGTTTGCACACACCTTCAGTGCGGTGAAGATTTAGGGGATAAAGACGGTTATTCCAGTTCTCAGTTAGAAAGGTACAAAGCAGTTGTCGAGGCTTTTCCGCAAGATGAATACATACATCATGCATTTAATAGTTCTTCGTTAATTAATCTTAAAAAATTTGATTTAGATCCTGAGTTTCCATTTGGAGTTAGACCCGGAATTTCCCTTTATGGTTATCCTCCCGTAGCCACTTCAATGAGCTTAATTCCTGTGATGAGTTTGTACTCCAAAATCGTAAACCTTCACCAAATTAAAAAAGGTGAAGTTGTTTCCTATGGTGCGACTTGGAAGGCCCAGAGAGATAGTTTGATTGGAGTAGTGCCCATAGGATATGCAGATGGTTACTTTCGAATGCTTTCAAATTCAGCAACTGTTTTAGTTTCAGATGATGTTTGTCCTTTGGTTGGAAGGGTCTGTATGGATTATGTAATGGTAGATCTTACAGATATAAAAACGGAGGTTCACTTAGGGGACCCAGTAATTCTTTTAGGTGAAAATGCGAATCATATCATTACCGCAGAACAACTCGCGGAAAAGAGCGATACCATTAGCTACGAGATTCTAACCTCTGTGGGAGAGCGGGTTCCACGTATTTTCGTCTAAAAACTTATCTATAGTTTAGGTACAATTTACCTACTTCGTCTTTTATCTTAAGTTGTTTGTCCGGAACACGATCTCTATATTGCGAATTGTCTGCTGTTTAAATTTATAACGAATTATTATATAGATAGGCAACCTGATGACTAGAGGTCAAATTGACAGAGTTTATAAAGCGTCGAGAACAAATAAATCAGTTTATAGATAAGCTGTTCTTTACAGTTCTTGAACTTATTTTTGGCTTTATTGCTCAAACAGGTCGCCTATGCCGATTTATCTTCGAAAGTGTTCAGCTCTTTTTTGCCAAGCCTTACCGTTTTAATGAACTAATTCTTCATATGGAGTTCATAGGCAATAAATCTGTTTTTATCATTTGTCTCACTGGGATATTTACTGGAATGGCACTTTCGTTCCAGGTTTATTTGGGATTTGAAATCGTCAATGCTACCTCTCTTGTGGGGCCTACTGTTGGGTTGGGAATAGCAAGGGAACTAGGTCCTGTTTTGACGGGTCTAATTGTTTCTGCCCGTGCCGGTGGAGCAATGGCGGCTCGCTTAGGTACCATGAGAGTCACAGAACAAATCGATGCTCTAGAGGTGATGGCCATTCGACCTAAGCAATATTTAATTTCTCCCAGAATAGTCGCAGCAACGGTAGCAATGCCAATTCTTACAGGGGTCTTTATCTTTGTAGCTATGCTTGGTTCATACATTTTAGTGGTTAAGGTCCTTAAGGCAGATGAGGCAATTTTCTGGGATAAAACTGCCTATTGGTTGAATCCAAATCATATCAATGAAGGACTTATAAAAGCCGCCGTATTTGGATTTGTTTTTTCTGGTATTTGTTGCTTTCAAGGCTATTACACCAAGGGAGGCGCAAGAGGTGTTGGGGAAGCCACCAATAAGGGTGTCGTTCTAAGCATGGTGATGATTATTATTTTAGATTTCTTCTTAATGAATCTTATCGACGTTTATTACAAGGTGACTTCATGATGAATGTAGCTCCGTGTGCCGTAGAAGTGGCTGACCTAAAGAAAACCTTTGATGGAAACGAGTTTGTTCTCAATGGGATTAACTTAAAAATCCCTATGGGCAAAATAACAGTCATCATTGGATTCTCAGGAACGGGCAAGAGTGTTCTTCTAAAGCATATATTGGGCCTTTTATCGCCTAGTTCTGGTGTTATTAAAATTCATGGAGAAGACATCAACCAAATGACTGAAGAAGAAAGGGCCCTAAATCGAACTAAATTTGGTGTGCTCTTTCAGTACGCAGCTTTGTTCGATGATATGTCAGTGATTGAAAATGTTGTATTTCCACTTAAAGAGCATCGAAGAGACTTGTCTCGACTACAAAGAGAAACGATTGCAAAAGAAAAGCTTCTTCAAAGTGGCTTAGAAGTAAAACATTTTAACAAACTCCCGTCAGAGCTTTCGGGAGGAATGAGAAAAAGGTGTGGTTTGGCCAGAGCCCTAGCACTTGATCCGCAAATTTTAGTTTACGATGAGCCCACCACAGGTCTAGATCCAGTACTAACAGAGATGGTCGATGATCTTATTGTTTCAACCCACAATCGAATTCCAAAAGCCTCGACAATTGTCGTGTCTCATGACCTTTATGCAGCCTTTCGTATTGGAGATTATGTAGCAATGTTGGATAGTGGTCGAGTTCTTCTCCATGGAACCCCCAAAGATTTTATGGAAACAGATATTGAGCTTGTTCGTCGTTTTATTCAAAAAGGTTTCCACCAACCGAGCGACTAAAAAATTGGTCAAAGGCCTTACGAAAAAGGGCCTGTAATTTCTTAAAAAGAATGGATTATTCGATACTTACGTTCGATAATAAAGAAGAGTTGTAGACTCACTTTTAATTTGAAGGACGAAAGCTAGATCATCGATGAATATGCTCAACACGCCAGAATTTAAAGTTGGCCTCCTGGTCTTAGTGGTCTCAGGTATTGTGGCCACTATGTCGCTTAAGGTGAGTGAAGATCCTTCATATCTTGGTACGTCAAAAAGATCCTTCTTTCTCTTAGAAGATGCAACTGGATTAGTTAAAAGTTCTCCTGTTTACGTGGCCGGAATTAGAGTTGGTGTTATTAAAGATATAACTCTATTAAATGATAAAGCTCGAGTAGAGGTTATTCTCAAGCAAGATGTGCCACTATACACCTCTGCACGAGTTGAGATTAGAGCCGCAGGTATCCTAGGTGATAAGAATGTGGTTGTTGTGCCTGGCGACCCTAGAGATCCGCCTCTTCAAGATGGCGGGCAGATTTTAGTTGTAGATGATCGAGCGTCGGTAGATAGATTAATATCAGAAGTTTCCAAGATTACAGATTCTTTGAGCCAGGTCGCTGAAAATATAAAATCAGCGACAGAAGGTGATGACTCTAAACCTCTTGGGCAGATCATCAAAAACATAGAAACTATTACTCGAGATGTTTCAGAAATTACACGTGATAATAAAGAACAGGTTAACGATATTATCACACGGATTAACCGGATTACTGAAACTCTCGACGGCTTTGTTAATGATGAATCTGACGATGGCTTTAAGGCAGCTTGGCGAGATGCTATGTCGAGCCTGCAGAATGTTGAGAAGACTCTCACTAATTTTGAAGAGATCTCGGATAAAATAAACCGGGGAGAAGGAACAATTGGTCGCCTCGTTAATGACGAAGAAACGGTAGAAGAGCTCAATACTGCAATTTCAGGTATAAATAACTTCATCGATGCGGGTCAGAAATTGCAGACGTCTCTCGATTTTCATTCCTACTACCTCACAGGTGACGATGCATTTAAATCGTTTTTAGGTGTTAAGGTTCAACCGGGTCTCGATCGCTACTATCTGTTGCAAGTCGTTGATGACCCCGAGGGGCTTAGAGATCGGACTGATATTACTACGGTTACAGATGGCGGTGCGCCAAGCGTTCAGCAAAGAACAGAGTTATTCAGAGATCGAGTAAGACTCACCGCACTTTTTGCTAAGAACTTTCAGAACATCACGTTAAAGGGTGGTGTGATCGAAAACACAGGTGGAGCTGGGATAGATGTACACCTTCTCAGTCGAAAACTAACTTGGACAACAGAAGCATTTGATTTTACTAATTTACATTTTCGCTCAAGTTTGAGATATGACCTTACTAAAGGTATCTATCTCATAGGCGGTATTGACGACGCGTTTCCGCAAGAAGGGGATCAGGTCAATGGCTTTATAGGTGCCGGTATTTTCTTAACCAATGACGACTTAAAAGTCTTATTATCGGAGTTGCCTTTCTAATGTTTAAAAATGCGTTGATCAGTGTCGCAGACAAAACAGGATTAGTAGAATTTGTAAAACCTCTAGCCGAGCAAGGGATGAGAATTGTCTCTTCAGGTGGCACCGCCAAGCATCTAAAAGCTGCTGGGATTGAGGTGGTTGAAGTTCATGAGCAAACAGGATTTCCTGAAGTTATGGACGGGAGAGTAAAGACTCTTCACCCAAATATTCATATGGCCCTTTTAGCTAGGCAAGGAAATAGCCAAGACATGGCAATCCTAAAAGATAATGGCTTGGATGTTTTTGACCTAGTGGTCGTAAATCTTTACCCATTTAAAGACGCTTTAAAAAAAGGTCTCCCAGAAAAAGAGCAAGTTGAGTTTATTGATATAGGAGGCCCTTCGATGCTTAGGGCCGCTGCTAAAAACTTTGAGAGGATAGCAGTAGTGACTGATCCTGTCGATTATCAATGGATTCAAGAAAAAAAGGAACTCACTCAAGATGATCGCAAAGGGCTGGCTGCTAAATTGTTCGCCCATACTGCGGCCTACGATGCGGCTATCGCCCAATATTTAACCAACGATTCTGAATTCGTCGTTTCAGGTACGGCTCCGCAGGAATTGAGATACGGAGAAAACCCTCATCAGAAGGCAAACTGGTATCAGCTATCAGGGGAATCGACTGGCTGGCATGAAGCAGAAATTTTACAAGGGAAAGCATTGTCCTTTAATAATCTTTTGGATCTTGAAGCTGCTGCGAGAACATTATCAACCTTTGAGGGGCCGACGGTCATTTCAGTTAAACATAACAATGCTTGTGGTGTTGGGCGAGGAGACTCGATTGACGAAGCACTGGAGAGATCACTCTCTGCTGATCCCGTTTCCGTTTTTGGTGGAATCATTGCTTTGAACCACTCGGTGACAGAGAATTGTGCTGAGAAATTATCTAAACTTTTCTTGGAGTGTATTGTTGCACCTGACTTTGATAGTGAAGCGATAGATGTTTTGCAGAAAAAGAAGAACTTGAGGTGTTTGAAATGGAATAACATCTCAACGGCATTTGCTAAAAGAAAAGATATAAAGCATATAGCCGGCGGAGTGCTTGTTCAGGATATGGATGAAGTTGCTCTTAAACTAGAAGATTGGAAATTTTTCGGTGAAAAACCTGATGAAAGTAAAATGGCTCATCTACAGTTCGCGTGGAAAGTTTGTGCTCATTTGAAGAGCAATGCGATCGCGATAACAACTCCATTTGAAAGTGTTGGCTTTGGAATGGGTCAGGTAAATCGAGTCGATGCAGTTGAGCAAGCAATAAAGAGAGCTAAAGAACACCACGGTGATAAAAACGATTTTGTTTTGGCAAGTGATGCCTTCTTTCCTTTTCCTGACTCCATTGAGAAGATTGCGGATGCGGGAATAAAATGGGTCATTCAGCCAGGCGGCTCTATAAAGGATGAGGACGTCATTGCTAAAGCAAAAGAGTTGGGTGTGAATATGGTCTTCACTGGAGTGAGGCATTTTAGACACTAAATAAACACGATTGGGCAACTATGAATCAACAACTCAACAAAAGAATTGATCGTAAAGAAAAGTGTTGGCTTGTAAAATCAAATGGAAAGATTTTAGGTCCGCTTAGTTTTGATGAAATGGTCGACAAAGTTCTGAGCCGAGAAATAGTTGTCCTTGATGAGTGCATTAATCACTTGGGTCGTTGGCGTTATGTTCGTGATGAGCCCATGTTCGTTCAGGCTATCAATGAATTGAGAAGTCACCCACCATTAGGTGAAGAAACCAAAACGGAAACACTCGCAGGTGGAACTCAAACAATTACAGAAACATCGGATATAGAAGTTGAGTTTAATTCGGCAAAGGGTTCTAGTGGTGTATCCAATGTCGTTGATGCGGATTTCCAGGAGTATGGTGAAGATAGGTCCAATAATTATTCTGACGAACCAGTAAAGCAGTATGGTTACGGTTCAGATCAGTCAATTCGACAAGATGCTCAAAAATCCTCGTCAAAACTTTATATTGTCATGGCAATACTTTTGTTGGCTGCAGGATATTGGGCTTATCAATTCAAAACCCAGAAGCAGGACGGAAAAGATGTTACGAGTTTTGAATATTTGAATGACGAAGGTGCACGATCTTATCGTTACGGAGAATATGATAAGGCCTTTAATCTATTGAGCCAAGGGGCGGAGAAACGTCAGACAGATGTAGATTTAAAGCTTCTACTCGCACCTCTTTATATTCGAAATAGTGAGATGGTTCAGGCTAGAAGACTTTTGCAAGAGGTTTTAGCGGTTAGGTATCAGGATGATTATTCAAAGGTAGCTAACACAGCGCTCGGATTAACTTACCTAGTGGATCAAGATCTGGGAACGGCTAAATCTTATTTTTCTAAGAGCTTAAAGGTTGATAAGAACTATATACCCGCAAATTTCAATATGGGTATGATTAGCTTTCTTAACGGTCGATTTTCAGAAGCTAAAGATTTTTTCACGAAAGCCAAAGACTATGGGTCGGCTGAGTCTCATCTGATGTTAGCCAAGGTCTATATCTCTGAGGCAGATCGCAAGGCCGGGCAAAGAGCTTCTTTTTTGCAGAAAGCAGCTGATGAATTAGATAAGTTGATCGATCAGTCTTACAATTATCGTAGGGAAGCGTTTTTGCTCGCCTCTTTTGTTGCAAGTAAACAGAATCGAGATATTGGTTTAAAGTCCTTTGTAGATAGATTTCTTGAAACTGACCCTGAACTGTCTCGTGATCACGTTAACAGTTTACTACTCTACAGAAACGAAATTGCTTGGTCATCTCTATTAGACTCCTGCACTCGGTTGTTTAGATCTAGTGGAAAAGGAAGTCGGTTTAGAAGTTTTTATGCGTCCTGCTTGTTTTACACCGGTAAGAAAATGGATGCGAAAAACAACTTTGAGAACGCCACAACTGGAACAAAAGATGGTTTAGTTCACGCAAATTATTCCTTTTTCTTACAGGCCTTCAAAGAACCAAATAGAGCCAAAGCAGCACTGA
>CAZFYV010000097.1:0-11257 GCA_964523195.1 uncultured Pseudobdellovibrionaceae bacterium | reverse complement strand
GTCAGATAGCGATGAATCCTACTACGATGAATCCCAACCTATTGAAGATCTTCTTTCTCAAATTCCTAAGTTCAATAAAGAAGATCATTTGACTCTTAAAGATATCGAAATGTCTATACACGATTCAAAAAGGTCTAGGCACGCAACTAGACGGGCTACTGTTATGGCCAAACAGGTGCGAGCGATAATTGAGCGTCATCTTAAGGCAACGACCACACTTGTTAATAGAAACTCCAGGTCTGCAAAACAGCTTGCGCAAAAAGAGGTTAGTAAGGATATCTTATTGAGAACCTCTTGGATTATTGAGCCTCTTTTAAAGCTATTGAGTGATAGACAGCAAGAAATCATAGATTGGTACAAAGAGCGCCATGGTGATGAATTGACGCGTATAGAGCGATTTGATCTAGAAGTTCAGGTTCATCGCAATGGCCATCACGAGATTCAGATCAAACGAAGTGTAGAAGAAATAGAAGTGGTCGAGAAAAAATCTGGTTCAAAGTGGTGGAGCTCCTTCTGGGGTAACAAGAAAACAGAAGAGCGGCGCTGGAAGAAGAGAAAGAAGAAAGAAGAAAAGAAGCCTCAGGAGCCCGAGGAAGAACCCGAGCCAGAAAAACCAGTTGAAGCTCCAAATCGTCGAGGTTTTGTTAAAGTCGACAGAAAAGAAGTTAAAAAAGAAGAAATTGTTAAAACTGAAACTGTTGAGGTAAGAGAGGCAGACATTGTTCCTGCAGAGAACCTTGCGGACATGCCAACAGAAACTGTTGAAGTTAAGCCTGTAAGTGTAAAGCCTGTAAAGGAATTAAGTGAAGATGGTAAAGAACCACTCAAACCTGGTGAGGTAGGATATGTTGATCCTTCAAAAGCGCCTTCAACATTTTCGGATGCTGAAAGAGATGAACTTGACGAGCCTGAGGAGAATCAGGAGGGTTCAGGAAATGGAACAACCAACGCCCAAATATTAGACAAATTGTTTCAGTTCATCGATGGAGACGAGGATATTGTAGGAGAGATTCTAGGTGAACAAGATAAAATGCGCGAAGCTGATTCTGGTGTGATCGATACTGTAAACTCACCAGCCATGGGACAGATAAGAACTTTTGATAGTTCCGGGGCAGGCGCTCGAAGAGATGAGTGGAGACGATCATTTGGTAATCGAAGCTTCTCTTTTTTATCAGATGAACCTGAAACGGATGAAAGCCTAGAGCCCCTTCCAGAGCTTGATGCTTCTACTGAGGGTTTAGTCATTGGGGATCTCGTCGATATTGTATACAAGAGAACTTTGAATAAGTTTGGACAGCCTACGGAGTTTACTTCTAGATTGTCCCAAGTCATTCCCTGGATAGAAAAACTCTATGAGACTCTTCCAACTAATGATCGCATTCAGCAAAGAGTGATATTGGCAAAAGAGTTACTAACACAAACATCAGGTGTTTCAGAAGGCTTTGATAATCTACAGTGGTTTGGTTTTGATTTACGCAATAAAGAAATTAGTAAAATAAAAGAAGGACTTACTTATTTAGATTACGTAATCAAGGCACTTGGTGAATTTTCTGATGACAAAACCCGTACTCAGGCCCATGGCACTATTTTGAATGCGATTCAAGAGATCGAGGGACAAAGTACTGCTGGTGTGAATTCATTGATGGGGCACTCTATTTATTCCCACCTTTTAGGTCCACTTTCCGAAAAGACAGCCCAGCAGTTGGCTCCTCCTCAAGTAGAGTTAGAAGAAGGTCAGGGATTTCCTTACGACCCTATGGCATTGGCATCTCTCGCCCAGTCTGGAAGTATTGATGAATTATTAGTTTTACCTCGATTGAGAGAGTTCTTGGATATAAATAGAGTAGGAGCTCTCAGTTCTGCCACAAAAACCACTTTTGATGGTGGGGAAGTTTCTATTAGTGATTCTGAGCCGGATTTGATTTTAGCAACCGAGTTAGATCAATACCCGCAATTCTATAAAGATGGTGCCAATTTCAAAACTGAAATGATGAGATTTCTATCGGGATCCCAACTTGCCTACAGTCATCGTGATGAAAAAGCAAAAAGGTATTCGACTCAGGCTAAGAAGAAAATAGTGAATATCTATCTCATTGATATCAGTGGATCTAATTCTGGTGAACAAAGATGGCTATTTAGAAATTTGATCACACTCGCTGCTATAGATTTAGCCCAACAGGAAGAAGAGGATGAAATAGCCGAACACATAAGTTATATGGTTAAGTTTGATGGGAGTCCACATGATCCAGAACGCTTGGAGCAGCTAGAAGGACACTTCAGTTATTTTGATCGTTTACGAAGAACACCTTTTGGTTCTAGCGGTGGAACAAGTATCACAAGAGCTCTTGGAGATGCTTATGATAAAGTGGCGCAACACCAAACTAATGGTGGAGAACTAGATCAGGTTAATATTACATTATTGACTGACGGTGCAGATACTATCAATTTCGAGGAAGTAAAGCGAAAAAGAGATCAGGTACAGAATGTAAATAAGATCATCCTAAATGCCATTACCTATGGTGGTCACTATAATTCGCAGATTTCACAATTGGTACAGTTGCAAGGTGGAGAAGGCCATGGAGATCTTGGGTTCGTTAAACATATTCACGTTCCAGTGGAGAGAATAGGGCCTTTAGTTCAGGCTAATTCAATTAAAGATCAACTTATCACCGATGGTAGTTTCGACAGAACTCAGTTTGATCGCAAAATCATGCCTCGAATCAAAAGAGCTATAGAAGATCTTCTTCGATTACCAGGCCTATCAATGACTGAAGAAACTTCAGAGGAGAATGATGAGGACGAAAAGTCAGATGGTGAGGCATCTGATGGGTCTGAAGGATCCGATGGAGAAGAGAATGCAGATAAATCCTCAGAAGACCAAGAAGAAGCCGGTGAGGAACAGCCAAAAAAGAGAACTCTAAAAGGTTTTCTCAGTGGATTTGGTAATCTCGGAGCCCAGGCCAGTTCGATTTTAGGAGTCGGAGGTCCTAGTTTAAGATCAATGGGTAAGTCGAATAGAGTACTTTTCGATGCTCTTCGTTCTCCAAGTCCCGTTGAGAAAACTAAAAGTATAGACAATTTAGCGAGAGTCTTTTTAGCACTCGGAAGTATTTCAATTACCAGTCGCTACAATGGCGATAGAGAAAAAGTATTTGAGAGTTTTTGGAAGAAGGTTGCAATTCAATACAACCTAGAACCAGAAGATGTGATTTTGAGAATCTCGCCTAAGTACAAGGCAGCAATTAACAAGTGGTTGAAGAGTCGACCTTTAGATTTAGAAGAATTAAAAATAGGCTATGATTTTGAAATATTTGAAGAAGACGAAGACGTTGAGCCTGAAAATGAGGATCAGTAAAATGAAAAAGAGATCTTTTATACTACTAACATTACTTCTTGCGATACATGCAGTTAAAGTGGATGCAAAAACCTGTGAGGGCTATTTCCACAAGATTAGTGAAGCCACGGTGGAAAATCTTCCTGCAGCTCCTGTCGACATGGAACAACTTCCTGCTTTAGTTAGTGCCACACAGATGGCAGTCACTGAGCGAGAAATGGAAAGAGAAGCTAGCACAGAGTTAACTCGGGAAGTAATTCAACGTCTCTCCAAGGAATTTATGGCCGTTAATTCTATAGACAATGAGCAGGTTCATAAATTCATGACCTCCCATGCTTTGAATAATCTCCGTAAAATATCGTTTTTCAGAAAGCTTTGGGCCTACGAGTTTAGACCATTTACTAGATCTAGATTTGTAACGGAAGAGTTTGAGCAGTCGGTTGCTCAGTACCAAACTCTTCAATGGGAAGATCAGCTTAAAGAAGCAATGAAGATCTCTCTTATCATCATTGAGTTGGTAGAGTCTGAGAATTTATTTGATTTGCTAATGAAAGAGAAAATGGGAGTAGCCGAAGCGAAAGAGGTTATTTCTTGGTTCAGAGTTTTGCTGAAGATGGATGCTTTAGGGCTTCCTTTGATCATAGCTGCTGAAATGGTGGGAATGAGTGAGGCAAAACTAAATGAGATCAAAGCTCGTGGATTGTGGGCTAGAATGTCCAAACCTCGTTATCCTGCGTTTAAATTGCGTAAGCTAATGACCGAAGGCAACTTTGGTCAACGAGTCAGCAATATTGCTAGAGCAAAGAGTTTTTTGAATTTTGAAGGGGAGCTTTCGGAGACAAGTAGAATCCTACTATTTACTATGGGATATTCAAAGACAGCTCAGTCCCAAGCAAATATTCCTGATTTTGATAGTTCTAGAGATCTCTTTCCGCCAAAGTTTGCTGAAAAATTTGGATTTATCGTTGATGAAAAGAAATCCCTTCAAAAATCGATACCTGAGCAAATCGCTCAACTTGAGTCCTTGCAGTCTGGTGACGAAGAGCTGATCGCTGCACTTAGAGAAGAGTTGGCGAAATTACAAGATGTGAACTCTAAACGAGTTCATGCACAAGGTATGGTAACGACTAGGTTTAGTGACTTTGAAAATGACCCAGCAACAAAATTTTCTTTGGCTTCCATGGAAGAAGTATTGAACGAGTTTCAGGGACTCTTTAATGAACAGGAAAATTATGAGTTTATTAAAAAATATCTAAAAGTAGTACAAGTAGTTCACTTGAGACGGAGTTCTAATGACCGACTAAAGGGTCAAACATATGGTTCGAAAGCAAATTTTGAAGATGCACTGGAGCTCCTAGAGTTACTCAAAAGCTTTCTCCCAAGGCTTCCCATTAGTGAATCTGATCAAGCAACCTTGCGGAGAGACCTTACGAGCAATTTTCTTAGAAGACTTTTGCCTTCTACAGAAAAGTATCCTAAGGCTTTTGCGGCAAAAGAAGAACTCCTTGAGCTTGTTAGATCGGAAGATTGGTACAATGTTGATAAGGATCAGGACTTCTACGATGAACAACGCCGACAAGTTATGGATCTTGAAGACCGCATTGAAAATCTTGATGGTGAAATGGCCCTAAGAAGACAAGAAATAGATAAGCTTCGTGATCATCTCGCAGAGGCAAATTTACCCTTCGATATAACTGAGGATACTTCGATTATCGATAGGTATGCTCCTTGGTTAAGTATCGTCGGTGGAATTAAAGTTAATGAGCATTCGGGTGGATTGATCACCTTGGACGATGGCGAAGTTTACTTCAAGATCATAGAACGTTCGAGAGAGGTCAGGGACTTTGAAAATGTAGCCAGTTTGGTCAGCCGCGATGAACTTCTACTCGGGCAACAATCCAATAGGGTTCTGATGGAGACAACAATGAAGGCCTCCAATGTGTCTATTGTTGAGGTTACTGGAGATATTACTAATCAAGATTTAGTAGAGTTGGGTGAGTCTCTGATAGAAAAGAAGGCGATTTACTCCAAGAGTATCGGAGTGTTAAAAAAGCAAGTAGATATCTTAGATAAGTATATAGAAGTCGTTACTGCCTATTTAGACGGTGTAAGAGTTCATCTGGCGGAATCCGAGCAAGATCAACTTTTGAGATCTTTGAACCCGATGATTAATAGATTGAATGCTTTAAAAGGACCAATCGAAAGTCAGATTGTAGAATTTGATAGAATGATAGAATCCATTCTAGAAGCAGAAGATATATTACGCCGAGGAAGCCTTACTAGATCTTTGCCTGCACCTGAATAGACAAAGGCCCAGCTTACGAGTTTACAGATGGCTGGGCACTCAAAAGGCACTAAAATGACTCATGGCTCGAAGTAAATCTCGTTTCTCATTGGGTAGTTTAATCGCTGGTGTTCCTATGATCATTTTCGGGTACTTCATGTATCACGAGGCTCTTAATGAATTAAACTATATGAAACGCCTCAAACTCGAAGGTTATACGACCCAAGCAATTATTAATGCAAAAAAATGCGGATACATCGGTTCAGGTGATGATCGCTCCCACGAATGTTGGGTCTGGATCTACTTTAAGCTTGATAATGGAGAATGGGGTAATCGAAGGTACTTTGATTACCAAATCGGCACATCCTTTTACAACACTTTAAAAGTTAGAGATGAAATTGATGTGGTTTATATACCAGGTCAGGCAAAGAATTTTGAAGTTGCACGAATACTTAATGGAATTAGTTTAGACCAAAAATATACTTCAGGCATGTACTTCGCTTTTGGCTTGGCTGGAGTGGGAGGATTGTTCCTCCTAAATTTCCTCTTTAAGCTTTTTAGGTCAAACGGTCAAAAGCCAAAGTCACGTTCCCGGCAGTTGTCTCAGCGAAATAATCCACGCGGAATTACTTTTGATAAAGGTTCAAATAAGCCATCTCGACTTGATAGCATTCCAGATCGTTCTAAATCCTACGAGTCGATAACGCGATCATCATCAAGTGCATATAAGCAAAGACAAGAGTTTGATGAACAGATGGAGAGAACTGAGAAGAGTATGGATAAGTATTCTAAGCGAGCGTCAGGAGATGAGTACATCAGAAAACCTAAGATTGACTGACATCCGTAAAGAAATTTTTGGTCTATTCGTATCAAAAAGAAACTGATTCGTATCAAACAGAGAACTGTTTGAGTGTTGTTTTTCCCCAACTAATGGAATTAAAAACTTATGTCAAAAAGTGTCTGATGATCATTTGAACAGTTTTAAATAGTTCTACAATTTACCCTCTCAATTACCGATAAAAACCTATAATTACAAGTACTTATCAAAACTGTCCTGGCATATGAATTGCTCTTTTTACAGTTAGGTATTATGGGGAATAGAAGGTACGTATTAGCAGTAATCATTATCTTGCTTGTGGTTGTTTTTCAAAACTGCGGCGAAGGCTTTAAGTCAATTGACTTAGGTAGTGATGTTTCTATTCTCATGATGAAGCCACCTACTGACAAAGTCGCTTTCGTTGGAGACAGTGTCCAGTTTCAAAGTCATATCTATCTTGATTCCAATGTTACAGCTGAATACCGATGGTTTAAGGGAAATGATTTAATTGCAGATGAAAGCAATGAATATCTTTCTCTTAGTAGTCTAACCATGGATGATTCAGGAGAGTACCGTTTAGAAATAGAGATAGCAGAGACAGGCGAAGTATTAACATACGATTTTCGCTTGGACGTTTACCCTGAACCAAATCAACCCTATATGCCTCTAATTTTAAATCAGCCAGTTAGTCAGGCTAAATACTCTGGAGAGTCTGTCTTCTTTAGTGTGGGTCAACGAGGGTTTCCAAGGGCCAGTATTCAATGGTTTAAAGACGGGCGACCAATTCCGGGAGCCACAAAAGATTATTTACTTATTGAGGGAGTAGAGCCATTTGATGGTGGTTTATACTCAGCACAGGTTAGTAACGATGTAGGTATGATTGAAACCTCACCAGCAATCTTGGTGATTGATCGAGATAATTTGCCTCCTCAGGCCCTTGATATCGATGAGGATCTCAGGTTAGGGGTCTTACAAACTGTCCATTTGAAGCCTCAAATTGTTGCTATTGAAGAGCCAACGTTTCAGTGGTTCAAAGATGGAAGAGAATTACCTGATTCCGATCAACAGTATTTGTTCATGGATCGTTTGAGTTTAAGGGACTCAGGCGAATACACTATACTTGCAAGAAACTCTTTAGGTTTTGTTGAGATCACCTATACCATTGATGTTGTTGATTCACTTAGAGTGATCGAAGATTTAGATGACTCCAATGTGGCATTGGGTACAAGAGCTGTGTTGACTGCTGAAGTCGATGGTGAAATTGACGGTATTCAGTGGTTTAAAGATGATGAACTTATTGCGGGAGAAAATTCACTTACTCTAGAGATACCAGAGACTACTTTGAATGATGCTGGTGAATATAAGTTAGTGGCCAGCAATGTGGCAGGGTCTATCGATTTGACTTCAAATTTAGTCATAGTCGCTCCGCCGGTCGTTCTGCCTATCGATGATCAAAGCAAATTTGTAGGAGAAGACGTTGTTTTTCAAGCTCAAGCCACCGGAATAGGACTGACTTACCAATGGTTTAAAGATGGAGTTCTTATCGATGGCCAAACCACGGCTATGTTAGCTTTGAATAATGTAGGTGAAGACGATGCTGGGGACTATACGGTTAGAGTTACAAATATTGCTGACTCAGTAGAGCAAACAGCTACACTAACTGTTTTTCCTCCACCAGTGATTTTAACCCAACTCGTAGATGCTAGGGTGCCCATTTCTAGTTCACATACCTTCATGGTTAGTGCTACCGGTGAGGCTTTAAGTTATGAATGGTTTAAGGACAATGTTTTGATTGTGGGAGAAGATGGCCCTACTCTTACGATTGCGAATATTGATCTTTCGTCAGAAGGTACATACCGAGTCGATGTTAGCAATCTGTCTGGAACGGTTTCAAGTTCAGCGATGTTAAGTGTTATTCCGGCTCCAGTTATTACTCAGGAGATTGTGGAAGGCAATATCTCCTTGGGTGAAAGTCACACATTTACAGTTTCAGCCACTGGCGAAGCTTTGACCTACGCTTGGTACAAAGATGACGTACCCATTACAGGTGCAACTAGTGCCTCTTATACTATAAGTAATGCCGTCGCTTCAGACGAAGCAAATTACCGAGTCGATGTAAGCAATCAATCTGGAACTGTTTCTAGCTCTGCAATGTTGACTGTGTTTCCTCCACCTGTGATTTTATCTGAGATCTCAGGTGCTAATATTGCTATTGGTTCAAGTCATACGTTCACTGTGTCAGCGACGGGCAATAATATAAGCTATACTTGGTTTAAAGACAATGTAGTCATAGCTGGAGCGACAGGATCCTCATACTCTGTAAATAATGCTACAGTGAGTTCTGCGGGAACCTATAGAGTCGATGTTTCCAATGCATCGGGAGTCGTTTCGAGTTCGGCAGATCTAACTATAATCCCAATACCAGTAATCACTAGTGATATCGCTGGTGCATTTTTACCAATTGGCGGTAGTCATACCTTTACGGTTGTTGCCACAGGACAGGGACTTACATACCTTTGGTACAAAGATGGAACTTTGATTAGTGGAGCTACGTCGAGTTCCTATTCAGTTTCAAATGCTTCGGCTAATTCAGCGGGTATTTATCAAGTGGTCGTGGCTAATGCATCGGGAGTAGTTTCAAGTTCGGCCGCTCTTTCAATTATTCCGCCACCAAGCATTTTATCTGATATTACTGGGGCGAATATTCCATTAGGAGATAGTCATACATTTACAGTTTCAACCACCGGTGATTTTTTAACATATCGCTGGTTTAAAGATAACATCTTAATACCTGGTGCAACTAGTGCTTCATATGCTATCAATAATGCAACTTTATCTGAGACTGGAACCTATAGAGTCGAAGTTTCTAATGCTTCTGGAGCTGTAACGAGTGCTGCGGATTTAACGGTTATACCGCCTCCTGTGATTACGAGTGAGATTACTGGTGCGACAATACCGATTGGCGGAACTCACACCTTTACCGTTACTGCCACTGGTGATGATCTAGTTTATGCTTGGTACAAAGATAATGTGTTCATTGATGGTGCTACCAATGCCTCCTATTCTGTAAATAATGCGACTTTAAGTTCCGCAGGAACATACCGCGTGGATGTTTCAAATGCATCGGGATTGGTTTCGAGCACAGCTGTTCTAGCGATAATTCCACCACCAGTTGTTACAACAGATATTTCAGGAGCTAATATCGCCTTGGGTGGAAATCATACATTTACAGTAACTGCTACTGGAAATGGTCTAACATATTCTTGGTACAAGGATGACGTGGCCATTAGTGGTGCTTCGGGACCTAGTTACACAGTGACAAATGCTGTGGCTGGTTCAGCAGGAACTTACAAAGTGGATGTATCGAATGCTTCAGGTGTGGTTTCAAGTACAGCTGTTCTTACAGTTATTCCGCCACCTGTTATTACAAGTCAGATTTCAAGCGCTAATATTGCCATAGGAGCTAATCATACGTTTACTGTATCTGCGACTGGCGAGAGTTTGACCTATGCGTGGTTCAAAGACAATGTTCAGATCTCGGGAGCTACAGGTTCAAGTTATTCTGTGAGCAGTGCAGTTACTGGTTCAGCGGGAACATACCGCGTAGATGTATCTAACGCTTCAGGTACTGTGTCTAGTTCAGCGGATTTAACAGTAATAGCGATTCCGGTGATTGCAAGTGATATTGTGGGAGCAACTATTGCCATAGGGGCCAATCATACGTTTACTGTATCTGCGACTGGCGAGAGTTTGACCTATGCGTGGTTCAAAGACAATGTTCAGATCTCGGGAGCTACAGGTTCAAGTTATTCTGTGAGCAGTGCAGTTACTGGTTCAGCGGGAACATACCGCGTAGATGTATCAAATGCATCAGGTACGGTATCCAGTTCAGCTGATCTAGTGATCATACCGCCGCCAGTTGTTACTACAGATCTTGTTGGAGCAACGATTGCCGTTGGCGGAAACCATACGTTTAGTGTTTCAGCAACTGGTGATAACCTTTCTTACTCTTGGTATAAAGACAATGTTCAGATCTCGGGGGCCAGCGGTTCTAGCTTTTCAGTAAATGGAGCTGCGATTACTGATGGAGGAGTTTACAGGGTTGATATCTCCAATGCATCGGGTTCAGTTTCCAGTTCAGCTAATTTATCAATTATTCCTCCGCCAGTCATAACTAGTCAGATTACGGGCGCTAATATTGCTATCGGTGCTAATCACACATTTACAGTCTCCGCTACAGGTCAAGGCCTGAGTTATACGTGGTACAAAGATAATGTACAAATCTCTGGTGCGACTAACGCAAGTTATTCCATAACTAATGCAGTCGGTTCTGATGCAGGCACCTACCGTGTAGATGTATCAAATGCTTCTGGTTTGGTTTCAAGTTCTAGCGACTTGGTGGTTATTCCTGCCCCAGTGATAACAAGTGATATTTCGGGGGCAACGATTGCCATTGGTGGAAATCATACATTTACGGTTTCAGCTTCTGGCGATAGTCTGACATACAATTGGTTTAAAGATAACGTTCAAATTTCAGGTGCGACTGGCTCAAGTTATTCGGTAAATAATGCGGATTTAAATTCTGCGGGAACATACAGAGTTGATGTGTCGAATGCATCGGGTTCAGTTTCCAGTTCAGCACAGTTAAATATTATTGGGTTACCAACAATTACTACCGGAATTCTCGGAGCTACAATAGCTATTGGGGGAAATCATACATTTAATGTTTCAGCGACTGGTAACGGACTAACCTATACTTGGTATAAGGATAGCGTAAAGATTTCTGGTGCTATGGGGACGACTTACACGGTCAATAATGCAC